>JANOVW010000188.1:0-3367 GCA_031417575.1 Rhodoferax sp.
GCGTCAAAATCAAAACCCAAAACACGCCCGCCGGTGTTGGCAAACACTTCCTGGCCAGAGCCATCCGGTGCCATGCGCAAAATGTTGCCGCTGGCTACCGTGGTGTACAACTTGCCGTCTTTTGCCAAGACGATGTGTTCCGGGCCTTCTTCAGGGTTTGCCGTGCTGCCCAAAGCAATGAGTTTCAGGTTGGCCAGTTTGTTGTTGGCCGCGTGGGGGCCGCTGTAACCGGGGGCGGGTTTGGCCTCCCACATGACGGGTTCCACCGGCACAGGCCATGCCACCAGGTACAAAACCAGCAGGGCAACCAGTGCGCCAAGCAGACGGAACAGGTGTTTCAAAAGAAGTTCCAATGCACAAAAATGACAATATATTTATTTTTACAAAAAGTAAAATAACAAAAATGCATAATGTTAATGTATTAATTGCACAATCAGATACAAATAAAATATCAAATTAAATTAAATAAAATACTATTTTCTACATACATTGAAATTAAACGCTGTATTTGAAAGCGCCCGGTCGCGGTCCAGAACCAGCGGCGTGGTGGCAATGCGGATGGGTGGCAGCGATTGCCCGGCAAAGGCCGACTCACCCGCGTCCAGCTGCAAAGCCTGGCCCGATTGCGCCACCACCACTTTGCCTTCGCGCACCATCAAAAAGAAACCATTGCTGTCGGGGGCTGGTGCGGCGGCGCCAAATTGCTGTTCCAGGTTAACCGGTACGGTTTCAGGCGTGGGGGTTTCAATTGCGTTGAAAAAACCTGGCGCGGTGCCCAAGGCGCGCGCCGGGCTGGGGGTGCCGCCCGGGCTGCTGGGCACCAAGCCGGTTTGCCCGGCGGGGACGGTGATTTCACGGCCATCGGCGCCTGCCAGGGTGATCTCGCCGGTTCGGGTGGAGGCAAATAATGAGTTGTCGCAACTCTGGTCGCTGACATCGGCGGCGGGCGGGTTGTCTGATGCATCGGCGCGGCCACAGGCCAAATCAAACACGGTGCCCCGAATGCCAATGGTGGCGGTTTTGGTTTGAAACTTCACCTGCCCGGGCGCGGCTTTGGCGATCAGCCCGGTGGCTACCCGCAAACCGCCACTCAGAAGATTGAACAACATGGAGCCACGGGCGGGCTGGGCGGCATCAAAACTGTATTGGGTGAGCGCCACCTGGGTGCCACTGTTCAGCGTGAGGCGGGTGTCATCGCGAAAAGCCAATACAGCATAACCACCGCTGGGTGTGGCCACTTTGTCGCTCGCATAAAGGGGCGCCCCCGGGGCCAGCTCGACCTGGCGGGCTTCGCGCTCTACCGTTACCGTACCGCGCGATTGCATGAGGCGCGCAATGACCGGCGCGCTGCTGTTGGCGGGGGTGTTTTGTGCAAGGGTGACAGGGGGTGCTGTGCAGTCGTTGTCACACATGCGGGCGGTGTAATCGGTGCCACGAATTCCCACGGTAACGGTGTTGATCTGCAAGCGGTAGGCATCGACAGTGCCGCGCTTGCCAATCGCGCCGGTAATGGCACGCAGACCGCCTCTGATCAAGCTCAGCACCAGGTTGTCTGCTTGCGGGGCCTCGGGGTTGTAGGCATAACCCTGCACGGTGACGCGCGAATCAGGCCGTAGGGCGGTTTCGCCGCCATCTGTGAAACGCAGGCGCACGGTGCTGTTGCGGGTGGTAGAGATCACGTCGCCCACGCTGAGTGATGAACCGCGCGCCAAAATGCCCTGGCGACCATCAGAGCGAATCACGTAGGCGGTGCCTTCGACTGAGCTGGCGGTTGCTGCCGTGCCAGTAGATGCAATGGCGCCAACAGGCGACGCCTGTGCGGTTGTTGTAACCGGGGCTTGAGCCCACGCCAGGCTGCTGGTCAACGTGCTGCCAACCAGCAGCGCCAACAACACAACACGGGGTTTGGGGGTCATGGTGCGGGTTTTCATGGGCAAGCCTCCACTTCAGGTTCTTTGTCAGACTTACGAGGGGGTTCCACCTTGAGATCGGCGACCAGTTCCTGCACTTCTTCAAGCCGGGTTTCGGCAACGATGACTTGCGCCACCGCTGCCGGGGCGGGTGCCTGCGGGGCAGCCGGGACCGGCGTGGGTGCTGGCGCTGGCGCTACCACTTCAGGCATGGCCAGCATGATCGAGGTCGGCAAGTTGCTCACCACCAGGCTGCGCGCTACCGGCAGGTTCAATGTGGCGAAGTTGCCGGTTTTGCTGGCGAACTGCATCACGTTGTAGCTGGAGCCGGCAGGCGGCGTGAAACCGTTGTAGCTGGTGACGTTCAGGGTGCCAGCCAATTGCGCGGTGCCCAGCACGTTGATCCAGTCGTAACCCGTGCCTCGGCCCGGACCGCCCAATTCGATGTTCAGCACACTGTTGGCATCCATCGTCAAATTGCCGGTGATGGTGATGGCACCTGGCGAGAAACCCGGGGCCAGCGTGGCGCTGCCCACCACCAGGTTGCCATTGATGGTGCCACTTCCGCTGATGGAGCCATTGGCCAGGTTGATATTGCCCGAGAGTTCGCCATTGTTCAGTTGCAGCAGCCCACCCGCCTGCTGCGTGAGGCCTGAACTGAACAGGGTCGTGGTGCCCGCTTGTGCCACCAAGGTTCCGGTGTTCGTTACCGGGTTCACAAAGCTCAGCCCGTTGCCCAGGTTGATGGTGCCCTGGTTGTCAATGGCGTTGGTGATGCTGGAGCCTGCCAGGTTCAGCGTGCCGGTATTGGTCAGCAAGCCGGAATTTGTCCAGGTAACGTTGTTACCCGCGGGCAGGTTCATGCTGCCACCGGTCATGTTGAGTGTGCCTGGCCCGGCAAATGCGCCGCCCGTCAGGCCAAAGGTGCCCGCTACATCAAGTGAGCCGTTGTTGGTCAATAAGCCGCCTTCCAGGTTCAGCGCCACGCCAGTGGGTAAAACCGTTGCACCCGATAGCGTGAGGCTGCCCGATTTGAGCGTGAGTGATCCATTGGGCAGGGTGAGGTTGTTGAAGGAAAAATTCAGCCCGTCTATCACCCGCTGGCCATTGCCCGCAAAGTTGAAGCTGCCGCCACCCGAGAAGCCCACCGCGCCGGTGCCCGCGATAGTGCCGTCATTCCAGCTGAACAGCCCGGCGGGGTTGGACATATCGAGGTTGGCACTGGCCGGGATGTTGATCACGCCGCCCAATTGTTGGGCGATGGGCCCGGCAATCGTGACCAGGCCGTTCACGTTGAAGGTGCCTGAGTTGTAGCCGCTGCCGCCAATCGTCACGTTGGTCAGGTTGGCGGTGGCACCCGCCTGGTTGATGAAGTCACCTTGCAGTAAGAGGTTGTTGTTGGCGGTCAGCGTGCCTTCATTGGTCAAAGTGCTGCCTGGGGCCAGGTTGGCCTGGCC
>JANOVW010000189.1:0-1818 GCA_031417575.1 Rhodoferax sp.
TCACCGGGGGTGCGCGCGGCCTGGGCGAATCATTTGGGCGGGCTTTGGTCGCTGCAGGTGCAGAGGTGTGCATCAGCGATGTTTTGCATGAACGGGGGCAAACACTGGCTGCCGAACTCGCGTCAATTCAAGGCGCACGGGCCCACTATGTACCGATGGATCTGCTGGATGAGGCTTCGATCCAGACCGGTGTAGCCGCAGCAGCGCGGGCCATGGGCGGCATTGACGGACTGATCAACAATGCCGCCATCACCAACTCGGGCGGCAAGCCGTTCGATGAGATCAGCATCAACACCTGGGATCAGGTGATGGCCGTCAATGTGCGAGGCACCTGGCTGGTGACCCGCGAAGCCAAGCCGTTTTTGGCCGCCAGTGGCAGTGGCCGCGTGGTCAATATTGCCTCAGATACCGCCATGTGGGGCGCCCCCAAGTTGATGGCTTATGTGGCCAGCAAAGGGGCCGTGGTAGCCATGACACGCAGTCTGGCCCGCGAGCTTGGCGCTCACGGCATCACCGTCAACGCCATTGCGCCCGGCCTTACCGAGGTGGAGGCAACCCAGTACGTCCCCGCTGCACGGCACGCACACTACCGCGAAGGTCGCGCCATTCAGCGGCCCCAAGTGCCCGCCGATGTCAACGCGGCGGTTTTGTTTTTGCTGACCCGTTCCAGCGGTTTCGTAACGGGACAACTGCTGCCGGTGAACGGCGGCTTCGTGATGAACTGACCCAGTTAAATCGAAAGGATCAACCATGGCACACCCAAACACGGCCCTTGCGGCCAATGAACCACACTTCAACGAACGCGGTCTGCAGGATGCCCGTATCCCGCCCGAAGCCGACATCCAGCGCGGCATGATGCAGGCTCCGGGCCAGAGTTTTTCCGATTGGCTGGAAAGCCGCGTGGCCCGTTTTGCCACCCGCCGTTACGACTGGGACGCACTGAAGTTCCAGGCCGACTACAACCCCAAATACCGCCGTGCCCAAATGCGCTACATGGGCACCGGCGGCACCGGCGTTGCATCTGACAGCAACACCGTCCCGGCTTCGCATTTCACGTTCTCCACCATGGTGATCCCGGCAGGCAATATCGGCCCCTCGCACATCCACTACGACGTGGAAGAGGTTTTTTTCGTCATGCGCGGCAAGATGAAAGTAATCTGCGAAAAAGACGGGCACCGCTGGGAGGCAGAGTTGGGTGAGCGCGACATCATCTCGGTGCCGCCGGGTGTTTACCGCGAAGAGATCAACATAGGCGATGAAGATGCCCTGATGTGCGTCATGCTCGGTTCGCCGCAGCCGATCACGCCGGTGTACCCACCCGACAGCCCGTTGGCCAAGATCAAACGCGAGATGTTGGCCCGGTAAGCCGACGGCGCAACCCAACGCCAACGACCCGTCATCCACTGTTCAAACCACCTGTTATGGACATGCCTGCAGAGACCGCAAAAAAGACCGTCACAACGGCGGCGCTGGACGCTCTGTTGTCACGTTTCCCGGTGCACGCGACATCGATGGGGGCAAATGCCTTGCAATACCGCCAGTCGGGTAATTCGCACATCGCGCCTACGCATGTGTTGCTGCATGGCATTGGTTCTGGCTCGGCCAGTTGGGTCCACCAGTTGGTGGCAGCCCAGGCTTCACACCGGTTACACCTGTTGGCATGGGATGCGCCCGGTTATGCTGGCAGCAGCCCGTTGCCAATGGAAGCACCTGACGCCAGCGCCTATGCATTGCGGCTTTGGCAGTGGCTCGATGCGATGGGAGCCACCGCACCGATCACCCTGGTGGGCCATTCACTGGGTTGCCTGGTAGCCGCCT
>JANOVW010000190.1:0-5156 GCA_031417575.1 Rhodoferax sp.
GATCAGGTCCGGATAACGCCGGTTGGGCGCGGTGGAATGGGTGTAGTCCCGCACAGCCAGGCCAAAATGCCCGATGGGCGTACTGCCGGGCGATTCCAGTACGAAGTCGCCACGGCCCATCAGCTTCACGATGACCAGCGACAGATCGGCAAACCGTAGCGGGTCAAGCCGGCGGCGTTTGGCCAGAAAGTGCTCAAGCGCCCTGGAATCCGGTTCGTCGGGCAGCAGCTCGCCGTATTCCTTGGCGACGTTGACAATGCGCAGCCAGCGTTCGGGCGAACGCACAACCCGCCGCAGCGAAGCGGTGCCGTGCGCCGCCAAAAACCGCGCGGTGCAGCCGTTGGTGGCGATCATCACCTCCTCGATCAACTGGCGTGCCCGGTTTTGCACCTGCTGGCGGATGTCCACTACCTGTTCGCCGTCAAATACGGCGCGTGGCTGAAAGCTCTGGAACTCCAGCGAACCTTCGGCACGGCGGCGTACCCGCAACTGCTGGGCCAACGAATCCTGCGTGCGCAGCAGCGCCTCCAGCCCCGGCAACGCAGCGGCGGCGGCAGGCAGCGGGCCGCTGCCTTCGATCCAGTCGCTCACCGCGTCGTTGGCCAGCTTGGCCTGGTTGCGCACTCGCGCCCGGTAAACCGTGGAGCCCGCCAGTGAGGCATCTGCGTTGAAGACCATTTCTGTCACCACAGCCAGGCGGTTCACCTGCGGGTTGAGCGAGGTGAGATCGGTGCTGAGGCGCTCGGGCAGCATCGGGAAGATGCGCGCCGAGGTATACACCGATGTGGTGTTGTTTTGCGCATGGCGGTCGATGGGGGTGTCTTTTTTGACCAGCGCGTCCACGTCGGCAATGGCCACCAGCAGTTTGACGCGGCCACCGTCCAGCACCTCGCACACGGTGAGCTGGTCCAGGTCTTCGGAATCATCGTTGTCAATCGAGCACCACAACCAGGCCGTGAGATCACGTACGGGCCCATCGGTCTGCTGGGCAACATCTGCCGCGCCCCGGATGCTGTCGAGTTGGCGCAAGGCCTGATCGGGAAACTCGGGTGCCAGCCCGCGCTCTGCCATGGCGTTGATGGCAATCCGGACCAGGTCAGAGCGGTGATGGCGGCGTGGGCCCGGCGCGCGGTGGGCCTGATCCGGTTGGCTGGCTTTGTAGCCGGGTTTGATGTTTTGCATGGGGCCAATATAGGCCAATTTTTGGATGCGCTGCCGAATCAGTGCGCCACCACCCGCCCCAACTGCGGCCAGGTACGGTGCGCCAGCAACCAGGCGGCCAGCGATACCGCCAGAATGGCCGCCGACATCAGCGCCAAAGACACTGTTGATTGCATCACCAGCGGGGCCAACACACCGGCTGTGAGGCCGTTGGTCATCGAACCGATAAAAATCTGCAAAGACGAAGCCATGCCGCGCCGCTCGGGGTGTAAATCCAGCAGCAGCAAGGTCAGCGCGGGCTGCATCATGGCCCAGCCTGCGCAATAAACGGCCATCGGCCAAAAGGCCCAGCTCCAGTGCGCCTTGAAGAAATAATTGGCCATAACGTTCACCGCCACAGCCGCGATCATGATGACGTAACCATGCCGAATCTGCCGCTTGGGTGCAATCTTGCCGGCCAGGCGGCCGCTGATCCAGGCCCCGCTCATCACACCGCCAATCGTGCACAGAAAAAACCAGAAGAACTGGGTAGGCTGCAAACCCAGATGTTGGCCCAAAAAAACCGGTGTCGACAAAATGTAGATAAACGAGCCGTTGATTGGCACACCAACGGCAACTGCCAGCGTTAAAAAGCGCTTGTCGCGGCCCAATTGGGCGTAACCACGCAATAGGTTGCGCGCTTCAAACGGCTGGCGCAGTGTGGTGTGCAGGGTTTCCGGCAGCAGCCTGAAATTGGCCACCCACAGCAACGCTGCCACGCCCGCCAAAAACCAGAAAATGCTGCGCCAACCCAGGCTGACAAACAGCCAGCCACCGATCAGCGGCGCAACGCCTGCGGCCACACCAAAAAAGATGGTCACCAAGCTCATCACCTGCTGCGCGTCGCTGGGCGGGTACATGTCGCGTGGAATGGCGCGGGCGATAACGATGCAGGCCCCGGTGCTCAGGCCTTGCAGCGTGCGGCACACAATCAACTGCCCAATGGATTCCGACAGCGCACAGCCCACCGTGGCCAGGCCAAAAACTGCCAACCCCCACAGCACCATGGGCCGGCGCCCCAGGCTGTCTGAAAGTGCCCCGTGAAACAGGCACATGAAACCAAACCCGAACAGGTACACCGACAAAGTCTGCTGCAACTGCACTGGCGTCGCATTGAGCGATTGGGCAATGCCCGAAAACGCCGGCAAATACGTGTCGACTGACAAGGGCCCGAGCATGCCCAGGCTGGCCAGCAAAACGGCAAACGTCCAGCGTGGCGCACGCCACAGGTGGTGGGAATCAGGATTCATGGATACACCGATGATGCCAGTGTTGCGCACAACCCGCTCCGGGCGGAGCTCAGGCACCCGGTGGGTATCATTCGGGCATGGCTTTTGGCACCTCCCTGCACGACATTGAACCCGCGCCGCCACCGCGCACGCTCAAACAATGGGGCGCGTTGGTTCTGGCCTGGCTGGCCGATTGGCGGCGGGTGTTCATGTTTGGGGCGATGGCATTGGTGTTGATGGCATCACCCGGCACCTACGATGCCACCAACCGCCGCAGCATCGCACGCCATATCCACCTGACCACCTGGCGCATCTTGCCTTGGTTCACCCTGCTTGCCGGGCTGGCCAGCCTGGTGCTGATCCGCGTGGTGCTGGTAACGGCTGTGAACTACGGTTTGGCCAAATTCGCGCTCGATCTGGTGGTGCGGGTACTGGTGCTGGAGGTCATTCCGCTGTTCGCTGCCTTGTACGTTGCCATGCGCAATGCGGCGTCAATCCGCTCGGAGGTCAGCGGTATTTACATTCCACGTGATCTGGATGCCCTGGGCGGTGCCGAGACCGACCGGGTGCGCGACGAACTGGTACCACGCGTGATCGCTTATGGGTTTTCCGTGCTGACGATGGTGGTTGTCAGCGGTCTGCTCGCCCTGGTGTTGGCTTACCTCAGTGTGTATGGTTTTTCGCGCTGGGGCCTGCCAGAATTTGAACGCACAGTGGGGCAGGCTTTTGGCTCGGTGGCGGCACTCACCTTCATGCTCAAAGGGGCGCTGTACAGCCTGGCCGTGGCCGTGATACCGATTGCATCCGGTCTCAATACGTCTACCTACGGCACAGGTACCCGGCTACAACCGGGCACGGCCCGCGTGCTGATGGCCTTGTTCCTGATCGAAGGCCTGTCGCTGGCCGTACGGTTTTTGTGATCATCAGGCCGATGATGCATCACTGTCTGTACACCGGATAATCAAGCCGTGATGAAGCCCGAAGAATCTGCCCCCAACCCGCCCGAGCCGTTGTCGCCCAACGGGGAAAACGCTCCGCCAAACGCCACACCATCCGCTGTAGCTGCGCCCAAACCCATTGCCCATCTGGAATTCAAGGCGCTGTTGCTGTTGGCCTTTGTAGCCCTGCTGATCGTGACCTTTATGGGTTATGTGATGGTGGCCCGGGGCGTATTTGAAAAAACCCAAACCCTGGTGCTGTTGTCTGAAGATTCCGAAGGGGTGCTGGTGGGCATGGACCTGACGTTTTCAGGCTTCCCGATCGGGCGCGTTGGGCGGATCGATTTGCACAGCGACGGCAAGGTGCGCATTGTTATCGACGTGCCCGCCAAAGACGCGAAATGGTTGCGTACCACCAGTATTTTCACCATGGAGAAAAGCGTGGTGGGCGACACCAAAATTCGCGCCTTCACGGGTGTCTTGACCGATCCACCACTGCCCCCAGGGGCTGAACGCCCTGTCTTGCGTGGCGATTCCAGCTCTGAAATCCCCAAACTGATGGCTACCGCCCGCGCCTTGCTGGAAAACGTTGAGCGCATCACGGCAGCAGATTCCAGCCTGAACACCAGCCTGGCCAATCTGCAAACCATGACGGGTGGGCTAAACACCAGCCTGGCCGGGAAATATGGCGTGTTGGGTACGGTGCTGGGCGGCGAGGCCAATGCCAAACGGGTGATTGCCGCACTAGACCAAACCAATGCCCTGCTCGCCAAAGCCGATGTTCGGGTGTTTGGTGACAAAGGCGTCATGAACGACACCCAGGCCTCCATCCAGCAGCTGACCGCCTTGTTGCAAGACGCCCGCGCCAGCTTGACCAAGGTCGATGCTGTGTTGGCCGAGGCGCAGGCGACCGCTGCCGAGTACAAAGGTGTGGCCGTGCAGGCCCAAGGTGTGGCCAGCGAAGCGCGCGGCCTGGTAGCCAATGTGCGCAACGCAACGACCGATTTGGGTATTTTGCGTACGGAAGTCGATGCCAGCTTGCGCAAAATCAACAGCATGGTCGATGAGATCAACCGCAAATGGCCTTTTGCGCGCGATCGGGAGATCAAATTACCATGATGGATGTTGCCCCCACGCTCCGCCGTTTCACGGGTCGCTGCCCCCCAGGGGGGCTAATTTCCCTTGGGGCGGCCCGGCGGGAAATTGTTATCCCCCACGCTCCGCCGCTGCGCGGGTCGCTGCCCACCGGGGGGGTGTATTTTTTCTTGGGGCGGCCCGGCGAAAAAACGGCCCCCACGCTCCGCCGTTTCACGGGTCGCTGCCCCCCAGGGGGGCTAATTTCCCTTGGGGCGGCCCGGCGGGAAATTGTCCCGGCTAAGCGCCACCGTTTTGTTTCGTTACGACTGGGTCTCATTTCCCTCGGGATGGCACTCGTTACCGGTTGCTCAAGTACTCCTCCCGCGCCCGATTGGCAAACCAACGCACAGGGTGCCTTGAACAGTTACACGTCAGCTTTTCTGGTCGGCAATTCACAGGTGGCGGAGTTTGAATTCGCCCGAACCCGGCAAGAAATCGCCAGTACCGGCAAGCTGGATCTGGTCGCCCGGGCCGAAGCGGTGCGCTGCGCCGTGCGCCTGGCCAGCCTGGTGCTGGACGATTGCGCCGGGTTCACCCCGTTGCAGGCCGATGCCGCAGCGCCAGAACGCGTTTACGTCACCTATTTGCGCGCCAATACCGCTTTGAACAGTGAACAGCGGGTGCTGCTGCCCGAGCAGCACCGGGCCCTGGT
>JANOVW010000191.1:0-1700 GCA_031417575.1 Rhodoferax sp.
GGTTTTCAGGCTGTCCCAGTCCTGGGCTTGTTTGTCGTTGCGCCAGTGGATTTGCGTGGTGTGGCAAGAAACACAATGTTTGGTGTAAAGCAACTCGCCGCGCGTCTGATCAGGTGTCACCTGGGAATGGCAAACAGCGCTGGCTCCAGCCAATACCGCGGCTGCCAAGCGCTGACTCGGGATTTTCGTCATGCTTTTCCTGTATCTGGTTCGGGTGAGAAGGCTTTGATGGTCAGGCCGCAATCCTCCGGCGTCTGTTCGCTGGCGCACCCAACATCCAACGTGTCACACATTGATGGGTGTCAACCCGACTCGATGGCTCCGCCTATCGGGTCGTGCGCCCGAATGGCATTGCCGTCCGCCGCAACGCAATACCCTGCGACCGGACGAACCGCATCGCAGCGCGTTAGACTTGATCCATGAGTTTCCCTGTGTTTGTTCGAGCTTTCTGCCGGTTATCCCCGGCACCCCAGGCACCCGGCGCCTTGAAAGATTCAAATCGCCAAAACAGCATTTCTGAAGGCTTGCCGGGGTGAGTGCCCACCAGAACCGCGCTGGCATCATCGATTTGTCTGGTGCGATGGCCCTGTTCATCGCCAACGATGCGCTGGTCAAACTGGTTAGCGAATCGCTGCCAGGTTTGCAACTGATTTTTATTCGCGGCGTGTTTGCCTGCCTGCTCATGCTGGCCGTGTGCGCTGCCACGGGTGCTTTCAAACCTGATGCCGTTCACGGGCAATGGCCCGCCCGGCATTTGTTTCAACCCAAAGTGTTTCTGCGGGCCACACTGGATGCGTCAGCTTCGCTCATCTACCTCACGGCCATGTTCCACATGCCACTGGCCAATGCCACGGCCATCAACATGGCCACCCCGCTGTTCATCACGCTGATCGCAATTCGGCTTTTCAAGGAGCGCGTGCGACCTTCGCAATGGATGGCCATTGGCGTGGGGTTTGCCGGTGTGATGCTCATCGTGCAACCGGCCGCCAGCGGCTTCAATGCCTGGGCGCTAATGTGCCTGGCCGGCACCGTGCTGCATGCCGGGCGCGACGTGATGACCCGCGTCATCCCGGTGCAGGTTCCGGCCCTGCTCATCACTCTTTCAACCGTCATTTCGGTCACCTTCTTCTCTGGCACGTTGATGCTGTTTCAGGGCTGGCAAACACCACAAACCCGGCATTTGGCCCTGCTGGCTGCCGCCGGGGTGCTGCTCAGCGGTGGTTATTTTTTACTCACGCGCGCCATGCGCCAAGGCCAGATGAGTGTGGTGGCACCCTTCCGTTATTCCGGCCTGCTGTTCGCCCTGCTGCTGGGCTGGCTGGTGTGGGGTGAAGTGCCCAATACTTTGGCGTTTTGCGGCATCGGGCTGCTGGTGGGGGCGGGGCTTTATATGTTGCGGGTGAAGAAGTAACTCTGTTCGCGCCGTCCCACAAAAGGCGAAGGCCGCATGTAGCGGCCTTCCATTTGGTGCACTTGCTCAAAACACAAAGGGAAACGGGCACCGAAGTGCCCGTTTCTTATTTGTGTCTTCAGGAGCAAGCTCCTTAGACTTGTTGCCGACAGTCCCCACCACCGCAACGCTCGATAGGGTTGAATGTATGCCATAGTTTCGATAGGCTTGCATCTTACATTCAGGGAGAAAAAATGTCTTATCGCCTGGCAGTCGACGTAGGCACAGCATCGCTTGGTCTCATCGCGCT
>JANOVW010000192.1:0-2567 GCA_031417575.1 Rhodoferax sp.
GTTTGGTCGCCCAACTTCAACAACCTCACCCAGCAAGACCTCAAAACCGCGCGAGACCTGGGTTTGCAGGTGATCCCCTGGACGGTGAACAACCCGGCCGACCTGGATCGGCTGCTGCAATGGGGTGTGGATGGAATCATCACCGATTTTCCGAACCGCCTGCGCGAACGCATGCAGCTACGCGGCATGGCACTGCCACGGGCCTACGCAGCCGAGGTGCTGGCACTTCCCCGCCCGGCCCTACCCAAGCCATGAGCCTGACGGTGCAGGTGCGCCGCCTGGGCACGCCCACCCAGGCGCTGATTGAAAACCTCGCGTTGAACGTTGCGCCGGGTGTGGTTCACACCGTGATGGGCCCCAGCGGGTGCGGCAAATCAAGCTTGTTGGCAGCCGTTTGCGGAACCTTGGCCGAGGGCATGCACTTTGACGGTGAAATCCACCTGAATGGCAACAACCTGACCCACTGGCCGACCGAACGCCGCCAGATCGGCATCTTGTTCCAGGAAGACCTGCTGTTTGCCCACATGACGGTGTTTGAAAACCTGCTGTTTGCCGTGCACCCGGGGCCGCGCAAGCAGCGCGAAGCAGCCGTGAACCAGGGCTTGGCTGATCTCGAAATGACCCACTTTGCCCAGGCCAACCCAGCCACCTTGTCGGGCGGGCAGCGCGGCCGCGTCGCCCTGATGCGGGCATTGTTGGCCCAACCCAAAGCCTTGTTGCTGGATGAGCCGTTTGCCAAACTCGATACCGACCTGCGTGCGCGCATGCGCAGTTTTGTCTTCGGGCAAGTGGCGCAGCGCCAGTTGCCGGTCTTGTTGGTAACCCACGACGCCAGTGACATTGCCGACCCAGCCCATGTCACGCATTTGATGAATTTGAATCACGGGACGCGTTTGACGCGCCCTGCCGGTTAACCCTGCCATGTTTGACACGCGCGCCACCGCCTTGCTCAAGCCCACCATCGACACCCTGGCCCGGTGGTTAAACGGCTGGGGATTGCGGGCCGACCAGCTCACAGTAGCTGGTTTTTTTATAGGCGTTTTTGCTGCATATTCAGTAGCTACTAGTGCATATTTTACCGGATTAATTCTCATTATTTTCTCAAGAATATTGGATGCATTGGACGGCGCCGTTGCCCGGCAAACCAGCCCAACCGATGCCGGCGGGTTTCTGGATATCAGCCTGGATTTTTTGTTTTATGCCAGCATTCCACTGGCATTCGCCTGGGCCAACTCGCCGCAAAACGCCCTGCCAGCGGCGGTTTTATTGGCGGCTTTCATGGGCACGGCTTCCAGCTTTTTGGCCTTTGCCACACTGGCCGCCAAACGGGGGCTGCACAGCCAGGCTTACCCCCATAAATCGCTCTATTTTTTGGGCGGATTGACCGAAGCCACTGAAACCCTGGTGTGTTTTGTGGCGATGTGCGTGTTTCCGGGTTCATTTCCTGAACTCGCCTATGGATTCGCGGCCTTGTGCGCCATCACCATCACCACCCGCATTGCCAGTGGTTACCACTTGCTTAAAAATGCGCCAAGCCTGGCCAGCCAACCCGCCCAACCCGCCCAAACCAGCCATTCCGGCAAACCATGATTCGACACCTGGTTTTATGTGGTTTGGGCCCCGGCCATCTGCGCCTGCTGGCCCATCTGGCCAAACAACCCCGGCAAGCGAAGGCTGACATCGGCATCAGCTTGCTCACCCGCCAGCGCCGTTACATCAGCGATGCCCAGTTGCTTAAAACCATCACGAGCCCAGGTGCTGCCGCTGAGGCCTTGGCACGCCAGGCCAGCGCAGAGGCCGAGGAGTTGGAGGCCCTGGTACAAAAAAGCGGAGCCCGCTGGATTGACAGCAACCCCCAAGCGCTGGATGCAGTGGCCAAAACCCTGCTGCTGGACGACGGCCGAACCCTGCGGTTTGACTGGCTCAGCATCGAGGCCGAACCGGTGCAAAACCGCGATCAGATTGACGCTGCACTGCCGGGTGCCCGCGCCAACGGCCTGTTTGAGCGCCCGCGCGAGGCCTTCTGCAAACTCTGGCCGCAGGTGCAAGCCTTGGCGGCCACCCGGCCTTTGCGATTTGCAGTGGTATTAAACCTGAACCCCAACCCGCCGATGGGTGGATCCACCGATACCGCAACTACCACCGAAGCGTTGGATTCCACGCAGCCGATGCCGATGGAGCCCCCGGCGGTTCATCAACCGGCCGCCCATTGGCCCCTTGAAAAGTCGGCACTGGAGCTGGCCTTTGCCTTGCACCACGCGTTCAAAGGCAGCGCCGTGACGCTCATCACCGGCGGGGTGCCGGTTGGTGAAGGGCTGGCACCGGCGTTGCAGGCTTGTTTGGCATCGGCACTTAAAAAACGCCACATTACCGTGTTGCGTGATGCCGCAAGGACCCTATCGCCGGGGGAAGTGGTGTTGCAAAGCAGCGCACGTTTGGCCTGCGATGTGCCACTGCTGGTGCTCAAACCCGGCCTGCCACCCTGGCTCGTGCGAAGCGGCCTGGCGCTGTGCAACCCAGGCCAGATCGAAACCGACCGCACCCTGCGCAGCACCAGCCACCCCGCC
>JANOVW010000193.1:0-2050 GCA_031417575.1 Rhodoferax sp.
GTCGAAGCCATCGGCCACGAAACGCTGATACCGCCAGCCGATTGAAACGCCGTCATGCTATACGAGCTGCCGTTGGACAGGCTGATGGCATCACCCACAATGGCCAGGTAGTTGGTCGGAGCCGGTGGTGGTGGCGGCGGAGGGGGCGGCGGCGGGGGCGTGACGACAGCCGCTTCGAGCTTGATGTCATCAAAATAGAAGGCCTCGCCAGTACCCACAGTACCCAAATCGGGCAGGAACACAATCTTGGAACGTGCAGGCCCGATATCGCCCGCTGGTATGACCCAGGTCAGGGTTTGCCAGCCCGCAACAACCGTCTCACGGGCGTCAATTTCTGCGGTGGCCGCGGGCGGTGTGGCGCTGTTTTCAAGCTTCAAGACCACGCGTTTGCCGGCTGCTGGCGAATAGACCCGTGCAGATACGCTGTTGACCGTGGCCGATACGTCCAGTGTCAAACCTGATATGCCAGCACCGGCCCAAGCCTTGCCGCCCGTGCGAACTATCTTTAACGCATTGCCAGATCCGCCAGCCGGTCCGGCTGCGATCGAGGACCCTTCGGCGCCATCAAACCCGGCAAAGGTGGGCGGGGTTGCCTCATCAAACGTTAACGTGGTGAAGCCCGTGGGCGGGGGTGTCACGGTACTCTCAGGTGCCAGCGTGATATCGTCCAGGAAATAGGTCTGGCCAGACGCCACAACGGTTGAATCGGGCGTAATCGCAAACCGGATGTAACTCTTGGCGGTGATGATGCCGGTTAAAACCCACGTCACTGTTTGCCAAGTATTCGCTGGACCCGTCGCGGTGCCAACCACTTCGACCGAACTGGCGTCGCTGGCTTCAGCCTTGAGGCTTACAACAGCGTTGGCCCGGGTTGAGTAAACCCGGGCCGTGATCGTTTTGCGCGTGGCTGTAAATGGAATAGCGGCGACATCAAAGTAGGTGCCGCCAAAAGTTTCAGGATTTGCCGGCTTAACTATTTTTAGGGCATTGCCAGAGCCGCCGGTGGGCCCCGCTTCGACAGACGGCAATGCGCCAGCATACGCGCCCATGTTGAATGTTGCCGGTGACGCTTCATCGAAGGTCAGCAAAACCGTTCCGCTGGGAGTGGGTGGTAACGTCGGGCCTGCCAAAACCTGCGTTGTCAAGGTGGAGCCCAGGCTGGCGATGACTGCCGAGGTGGGGGTGCCGGTCAGTTGCGCCTTGTGTTGGTAGACATAGTTGGCGATGGCATCGCTTCCCTGCTGCACCAATGTCACGGCCGTGATATTCGCAGCGTTGCTGGCATTGAGGACGGCATCCGCTTGTACCTTCAGCGCACCCGACATGATGCCAGCTAGCGCGGTGGCATTGACTTGGCGCATCGCTGTCTTCACTTCAGCCAGTACAGCGCCTGCCGCCGCCACACGATCAGCAGCGGCCTTGACCAAAGACTGGACCACTGACTCATCCACTGAGTTGTCACTTCGGATGAGCGGGGCGCCCGTTGCCATGGCGCCCGCGAATGCCGCAGCAACCTCGCGAAATATGGGTTGAATTGTGGCGCTGCCGGATGCACCGGCCATACCGGCAAAAGACTCGGTGACCTTTTGCAAAAGTTGTTGAACCGCCAGCGTTTTCTTCAACAACTGCGGATCGACCAATGCGCCGCCAGACATGGCAGCCGGATCCTTCGTCAACAAATTGGTGCCAGCCGGTAGCCCCAAAACCGTGTTCAACTGCGCCTGGCTCATGCCAGCTGCCATCAAGGAAGTCAGAGGTGAAACGACCGTCGCGCCAGCCGGCGCCCGCAGCAAACCCGAAAACAAAAGCCCGGTATCTGCATTTTTGCCGCCACTGGCGATCAGGCTGCTTGAACATCCTTCGGGGAAGACAAACGAACCGTTGGCCAGCGTGAACACCGCCGTTTCGCCGGAATCCGCAACACCGTTCTCATTGGTGTCACAAACAATCTTTGCAAAACTCAAATACCCGTCGACCGCTACGCCGCCGGACGGTTTGAAAGTTGGCGCCTGAGTCGAATTAGACCCACCACCGCAAGCAACGAGCAGCA
>JANOVW010000194.1:0-5316 GCA_031417575.1 Rhodoferax sp.
TGACAGCGGACGAATACGCCTACGTCTTTGCCCGCGCTGCGCTGATCAAAAAGAAGTTCAAAACCTACGAAAAACACCATTCGCTGGCCGATCGCACGCTGGCGATGATTTTCGAAAAAGCGTCAACCCGCACCCGCGTGAGCTTTGAGGCCGGCATGTACCAGCTGGGTGGCAGCGTGGTGCACCTGACCACCGGCGACAGCCAACTGGGCCGCGCCGAACCCATCGACGACAGCGCCAAAGTCATCAGCCGCATGGTCGACATCGTGATGATCCGCACCTACGAGCAGGCCAAGATTGATCTGTTTGCCCAGCACTCTCGCGTGCCCGTCATCAATGGCCTGACCAATGAATTTCACCCGTGCCAAATCTTGGCAGACATCTTCACTTTCATCGAGCACCGGGGTTCAATAGCCGGCAAAACAGTAGCCTGGGTGGGCGATGGCAACAACATGGCCAACAGTTGGCTGCAAGCAGCCGAAATTTTAGGTTTTAAAGTGCACGTCAGCACGCCTTGGGGCTATGAGGTCGATCAATCGGTGGCCGGCATTCGCTCGTCAGACAGCTACCAGGTCTTCACCGATCCGCTGGAGGCCTGCAAGGGCGCCGACCTGGTCACCACCGATGTGTGGACCAGCATGGGTTTTGAAGCCGAAAACGATGCCCGAAAAAAGGCTTTCGCCAAGTGGTGCGTAGATGCAGAAATGATGGCCGCCGCCAAACCAGACGCGCTCTTCATGCATTGCCTGCCCGCGCACCGGGGCGAAGAAGTGCAGGCCGATGTGATTGACGGCCCGCAGTCGGTGGTGTGGGATGAGGCCGAAAACCGCCTGCATGCGCAAAAGGCATTGATGGAGTACCTGCTACTCGGGCGCCAGTAAATCCCGCCCGGCGTTGGAAATTACCGACACCGCGCTCCCTGCGCTGGTGATACCTTTGCGGCTTCTGCTCGAAGAAAGTCCGCCATGAAGCCCACGCCCGTGCCCCCGCACACAACAGTAGCCAGTGCCGCCGTACCTGCGGCCAGCGAATCCATCGTCCACGAAAAAAAAGCCCAGCTCGATTTCAGCCGGTCGATGAGTTACGGCGACTATCTGCATCTGGACGAAATTTTGGGCGCCCAAAAACCGCTCTCGCCCGATCACAACGAGATGTTGTTCATCATCCAGCACCAGACCAGCGAACTGTGGATGAAGCTGATGTTGCACGAGCTGCGCGCCGCCATCCAGGCGGTGGCCAGTGACGAGTTGGGCAATGCCTTCAAAATGCTGGCCCGCGTGAGCCGCATCATGGAACAACTGGTTCACGCCTGGGATGTGCTGGCCACCATGACCCCCCCCGAATACAGCGCCATTCGGCCCTATTTGGCCAATTCAAGCGGCTTTCAGAGTGCGCAATACCGGTGTATTGAATTTGCCTTGGGCAACAAGAATGCCGCCATGCTCAAACCCCACGCGCACCGCCCCGACCTGCTGGCCCAGGTGCAGGCCGCCTATGAAGCCCCCTCGTTGTACGACGAAGCGCTGCAATTGCTCGCACGCCGCGGCATCAAGGTGCCCCCTTCGCACCTGCAACGCGATTGGACGCACCCCTATGCTGCGAATCTGGCGGTCGAGGAGGCCTGGCTGGTGGTCTACCGAGCCCCAAAAACGCACTGGGATTTGTACCAACTGGGCGAAGAACTCACCGACCTGGAAGACGCCTTTCGCCTCTGGCGCTTTCGCCATGTCACCACGGTAGAGCGTGTCATTGGTTTCCAACGCGGCACGGGTGGCACAGGCGGCGTGAGTTATCTGCGCAAGATGCTGGACGTGGTGTTGTTCCCTGAAATTTGGTCGCTGCGAACGCACCTGTAAGTTTGCGCCCAGGGCATTCAAATCAGCAAATGACCGGGGTTTTTGCAGATTTCAAATGATCATAAAAAAAGGGGCTCAAAAGCCCCTTTTCAAAACCTGAAAACAGGCATCAAACCGACGTAGCCACAGGCTCCGTTACCACCACCGGTGCGCCGCCCGAGGGGCCGTTACCGCCGCCGGGTGCGGGGGGCACGCGAGGGGTCCAGTCTTTGTGGGGGCGTGGCTCTTTGCCGGCCATGATGTCATCAATCTGCTCCATGTCGATGGTTTCCCATTCGAGCAGGGCCTTGGCCATGGCGTGCATTTTGTCGGTGTTGTCTTCGATCAGCTTGCGCGCCACGGCGTATTGCTGGTCAATGATGCGGCGCACTTCGGAATCGACCTTTTGCATGGTCTGCTCGCTCATGTTGGTGGTTTTGGTGACGCTACGGCCCAAAAACACTTCGCCTTCGTTTTCGGCGTAGACCATGGGGCCCAGCGCGTCGGTCATGCCGTAGCGGGTGACCATGTCGCGGGCGATGGCGGTGGCGCGTTCGAAGTCGTTGCTGGCACCGGTGGTCATTTGCTTCATGAACACTTCTTCCGCGATGCGGCCACCAAACAACATGCTGATCTGGCTGAGCATGTATTCGCTGTCGTAGCTGTAGCGGTCTTGCGCGGGCAGGCTCATGGTGACACCCAGGGCGCGGCCACGGGGAATAACCGTCACCTTGTGCACCGGGTCACACTTGGGCATTAATTTGCCGATGAGGGCATGGCCGCTCTCGTGGTACGCCGTGTTGCGGCGCTCTTCTTCGGGCATCACCATGCTCTTGCGCTCGGGGCCCATCAGGATTTTGTCTTTGGCCTTTTCGAAGTCGATCATCTCGACGACACGGGCGTTGCGCCGCGCGGCCATCAGGGCGGCTTCATTGCACAGGTTCGCAAAATCGGCACCACTCATGCCGGGCGTGCCGCGGGCAATGACACTGGCGTTCACGTCTTGGCCCAAGGGCACTTTGCGCATGTGGACGCCCAAAATTTGCTCGCGGCCGCGAATGTCGGGCAGCGTAACGTAAACCTGGCGGTCAAAACGGCCGGGGCGCAACAAGGCGGCATCCAGAATGTCGGGGCGGTTGGTAGCGGCGACGACGATCACGCCGACGTTGGTCTCGAAACCGTCCATCTCCACCAGCATCTGGTTGAGCGTTTGTTCACGCTCGTCATTGCCACCGCCCAAGCCAGCGCCGCGCTGGCGGCCCACCGCGTCGATCTCGTCGATGAAGATGATGCAAGGGGCGTTTTTCTTGGCGTTGTCAAACATGTCGCGCACACGGGCAGCGCCCACGCCGACGAACATTTCAACAAAATCAGAACCCGAAATGCTGAAGAACGGCACTTTGGCTTCACCGGCAATACCCTTGGCCAGCAAGGTTTTGCCGGTTCCGGGGGGGCCCACCAACAAAAGGCCGCGCGGAATGCGTCCGCCCAATTTTTGGAACTTGGCCGGGTCTTTCAGGAAGTCGACCACTTCCTTCACCTCTTCTTTGGCTTCATCGCAGCCCGCCACGTCAGCAAAAGTAACCTGGTTGGTGTTTTCATCCATCATGCGGGCCTTGGATTTGCCAAAACTAAACGCCCCGCCCTTGCCACCGCCCTGCATTTGCCGCATGAAGTACACCCACACGCCGATGAGCAGCAGCATGGGGCCCCAACTGACCAGCAGCGTCATGAGCAAGGAGTTTTCTTCGCGGGCTTTGACGTCAAACTTCACGCCGTTGGCGATGAGGTCACCCACCAGGCCGCGATCAAGGTAGGTAGCGGTAACGCGCACTTTGCGGTCATCTTGCGTAACAGCAATGATTTCAGTGCCGCCGGGCGCCTCTTGAATGATGGCGCTCTTGATGCGTTTGTTGCGCACCTCTTCCAGAAAATCAGAGTAGCCGACGAAGCCGGCATTGGCCCCGCCTTTGGTGTCGAATTGTTTGAACACGGTGAACAGCACCAGGGCGATCACCATCCAGACAGCAAACTTGGAAAACCATTGATTGTTCAAAAAGAACTCCTGAAGAGGCAAACACGGGGCAAAGTAACAACGTCACACGCACGTCACGTTACAAGGCCTCACTTGCGTCTGATTTTAGGCGTTTCAAGCCCGCGCAAGTGGCAAAACACACGTTTACCCAGGTTTTGCGGGGCTTTGTGTCACAAGAGGTGACCAGAAAACGCCGGCTTCAGGCTGACAACGGTGCCTTCAGCCCCACCCCGATCAAAAACGTTTCAGAGGATTTGTCGCGCGAAGCCTTGGGTTTGAACGGCTTGACCAGCTTGAAGCGGGCCTTGAACAGCTTGACCAGCGTGTCGTACCCGGCCCCGTGAAACACCTTGGCCACCAACGCGCCATGGGGCTTGAGGTGGGCCTGGCTGAAATCCAGCGCCAGTTCGATCAGGTTTTCGATACGCGCCGTATCGCTGGCGGCAATACCCGAAAGGTTGGGCGCCATGTCGCTCACCACCACGTCAGCCTGGCGCCCGCCCATCAACCCCACCACCTGCTGCAATAACGCATCTTCACGAAAGTCGCCCAACAAGAAACTCACGCCCTCGACTGGCTCCATCGGCAACATATCCAGCGCAATCACGGTGCCCGTAGCGGCGCTGGTACCGCCCATGCGGCGACGCAAATACTGGCTCCAGGCGCCGGGGGTAGAGCCCAAATCCACCACCAATTGCCCCGGTTTGATGAGGCCAAACACTTCGTCGATCTCACGCAGCTTGAAGGCGGCGCGGGCGCGGTAACCTTCTTTGGTGGCCAGCTTTACCCACGGGTCATTGACGTGGTCATTGATCCAGGCGCGGTTCACCTTGCTGCCCTTGGCCACACTTTTGCCGGCACCCGAAACACCCCCTTTGACGCCCGCCTTCACACCTGTTTTGGGCGCAACTTTGCCTGCTGGCTTGGGCGGCGCATGGGGTGTGGCGCGGGGGGGGGCTCTCGAAGGACTTTTCATGATGGCAAGCGGTGATAGGAGGGGATAATAGCGGTATGGCTCACATCAAACTCTCTGTTCAAGAACGCAAACCCCACCGCGCCGAAGCGCACCACCTCGATCCGGTGGTGATGATCGGCAATGACGGCCTGACCGACGGCGTCAAAAAAGAGGTGAACCACGCGCTCAACGCGCACGGGCTTATCAAGGTGCGGGTGCTGGCCGGTGAGCGCGACGCGCGCGAGGCCATGTTCAACACCCTGTGCGACGAACTCGGCGCTGCGCCGATCCAGCACATTGGCAAGCTGTTGGTGTTGTGGCGCCCCATGCCCGACAAAGAAAAAGCCATCGACGAAGACCGCATGCCCGGCCCGCGCGACGTGAAAATCCTGAAATACAGCACCCGTGGCGGCCAGCGCCCCGAAGTCAAAACGCTGCGCGTTTTAGGCAACCAGCGCCTCACCCAGGGCGGTGAAGTGAAACGCGCCAAA
>JANOVW010000195.1:0-19586 GCA_031417575.1 Rhodoferax sp.
CTAAGTTGATGGATTATTTGGGTGAGTCTTCCTTGCAACATTTCAACAGCTTGCGGGCGATCCTCGATTTCAATGACATTGCGTACAGTATCAATCCGAGGCTGGTTCGCGGCATGGACTATTACAACCTGACTGTTTTTGAGTTCATCACAACGCAGTTGGGATCACAGGGCACCATTTGTGGTGGTGGTCGGTACGACGACCTGATCGCGCAAGTCGGTGGCAAACCGGCGCCCGCAGTCGGTTGGGCCATGGGTGTTGAGCGCGTCCTCGAGCTGATCAAGGAGCAAGGCCTGCACGTACCTGCCGTGCGCTTGAACGCCTATGCAATCGTCACGGCAGCCAATTTACTTCCAACCGTGTTGCGCGCGCTGGAAATGCTGCGCCGTGAGGGGATTAGTGTGCAGTGCCACGCCGGTACGGCCGAGGGCATGGGCAGCATGAAATCTCAGTTCAAACGCGCCGATGCCAGTCAGGCCCAATTTGCCCTGATTTTTGGCGATGAAGAAATTGCAGCGGGGGAGGTTACGGTCAAGCCGCTTCGGGCGAGCGGCGGCGAGCAGACCCGCCACAAACTTGCCGAGATTCACAACTGGGCTGCGAGCCTACAATCCGCCAATTAATTTTTTGTACTTATGGCCAATCTCGATCTCGAAGAACAAGAACAACTCGATCAACTCAAGGCGTTCTGGAACCAATACGGCAACTACATCACCTGGGGCTTGATCGTCGTGTTGGGTGCGTTTGCTGGTTGGAATGTGTACCAGCGGTGGCAAACCAGTCAGTCGGCTCAGGCTTCGGCCTTGTTCGATGAGCTTGATCGTGTGGCGCAGTCCAAAGATTCGGGCAAGATTGAGCGTGTTTTTTCGGATCTGAAAGAAAAATTTCCATCTACCACTTATGCGCCGCAAGGGGGTCTCTTGGTCGCCAAAGTTCAATTTGAAGCGGGAAAAATTGAAGAAGCCAAGGCCGCTTTGAATTGGGTTGCTGAAAAATCAAATGACGATGGTTACCAGGCCATTGCACGCCTTCGTTTGGCGGGCATTTTGATTGAAAGCAAATCGCTGGACGATGCGCTGAAGCAGCTGGCAGGCAGTTTTCCGGTGGAGTTCAGTGGATTGGTGGCCGACCGCCGGGGTGATGTGTTGTCTTTGCAGGGAAAAACCTCTGCCGCCAAGTCTGAATATGAAAAAGCTTACAAGGCATTTGATGAAAAATCAGAGTATCGCCGCCTGCTGGAGGTTAAATTGAATGCGTTGGGTGTGGATCCGAAACCTGTCATTGCAAATGACAAAGCGGTCGCCGCGGCCGCGCAAGCAGCCGTTTCTGGTGCTGAGAAAAAATAGGCTGCTGAATGATGCGATTTTTTGGGGCGTACAAGTATTTCCGCATAAATGCTGGATTGGGGGAGGGCGTGCTGCCGGTCAGCTTGGCCAGCGGCTTGGCGAAAGGCTTGGTTTTGTCCTTGGTACTGGCTTTGGGTTTAGGCTTGGCGGGTTGTGGCACCAGCGTAGAGGCCCCCAAACCAGCCGATTTGGGCCCAAATATCCCGCTATTGTCTGTGCGAACCGCTTGGACTGCGCAGATCGGAGCAGTCCAGTTTCCCTTGGCGCTGAGGCCGGTTGGCAACACGGTGTTTGTTGCCGCCAGCGATGGCACTGTGGCCGCACTGGATGCCCGCACCGGGCAAGACCTTTGGCGCATGAGCGTGAAAAGCCCGGTTTCATCGGGTGTTGGGAGTGACGGTCGGTATGTAGCTGTGGTAACCCAAGGCAATGAACTCGTGATGATTGACGGTGGGCGGGAAGCCTGGCGCCAGTCGATGTCTGCATTAAGTTTTACCGCACCATTGGTAGCGGGTGCCCGGGTTTTTGTACTGTCTGCAGATCGGTCTGTTACGGCTTTTGATGCGGCCACTGGTCGCAAGCTTTGGAGCCAAACCCGGCCGGGTGAGCCCTTGGTCTTGCGGCAGGCTGGCAT
Organism: Rhodoferax sp.; assembly: GCA_031417575.1. Classification (GTDB taxonomy): domain Bacteria; phylum Pseudomonadota; class Gammaproteobacteria; order Burkholderiales; family Burkholderiaceae_C; genus JANYCG01. The sequence continues at coordinate 1,981 of JANOVW010000195.1, forward strand.
TTTGCAATCGTTTGAAGACACACTTTTGGTAGGTTTGTCGGGGCGGCTGGTGGGCATGAACCCGGCCAATGGCAGTTCCCGCTGGGAAGCCCCGATCGCAGTGCCGCGGGGCACCAATGATGTCGAGCGGCTCGTTGACCTGGTGGCCCAAACCAGTCGGCAGGGAAGCATGGTGTGTGTTCGGGCCTATCAGGCGGCGGTGGGTTGCGTCAACGCTGTAACAGGTGCCGTGGCTTGGACCAAGCCCTCGCAAGGGTCAGTCGGTTTGCATGCTGACGAACAAAACGTCTACACCACACAAAGTGATGGCAAAATTTTTGCGTTGCGTCCGGCAGATGGGGAAAAAGTATGGAAGTCAGAACGCCTGAAACACCGGCATCTGTCGGCCCCGTTGGCGATCGGTCGGGTTTTGGCCATCGGTGACAACAGTGGCGTGGTGCATTTGGTATCAACTCAAGACGGTGCACCTCAAAATCGGCTGAATACCGATGGATCTGCCATCATTTCTTCTCCGGTGATGGTTGCGGGTACCTTGATCGTTGCAACGCAGAACGGGGGCCTTTTTGGCTTCCGCCCAGAATGAGCCGACATGGCTTGGCATGCCCGGCTGACGCGTTCTTCCGCGCGCTTGCCGACGGTTTGACCCTCTCATGAAACCCGTTTTCGCATTGGTCGGCCGTCCCAATGTCGGTAAATCTACCTTGTTTAACCGGTTGACCAAAAGCCGGGATGCCATCGTTGCGGACTTTTCAGGTCTTACCCGCGACCGGCATTACGGCAACGGGCGTCAAGGAAAAAGCGAGTTCATCGTCATTGATACGGGCGGTTTTGAGCCCGATGCCGAGGCGGGTATTTTCAAGGAAATGGCCAAACAAACGCGTCAGGCGGTGGCCGAATCCGATGTCGTCATTTTTGTGGTGGATGCGCGGGCTGGTGTGACCGGGCAGGATCATGATATTGGCAACTATTTGCGCCGTTTGGGTAAGCCTTGCATCGTTGTAGCCAACAAAGCCGAGGGCATGACCGGAACAGCGCAATGGAGCGAATTTTTCGAGCTGGGTTTGGGCGACGTACACCCGGTTTCTGCGGCCCATGGTCAAGGTACCCGTGATGTGGTTGATTTGGCGCTTGCCCAAGTGCAATCTCCTGAGGTAGCAGAAGATGATCATTCCAATGAACGAGGCGTTATCAAGCTGGCTGTGGCGGGTCGGCCCAACGTTGGAAAATCAACGTTAATCAATACTTGGCTGGGTGAAGAACGTTTGGTTGCTTTTGATTTGCCTGGTACTACCCGCGACGCCATTTCAGTGCCGTTTGAACGGGACGGCCAACGCTTCGAGTTGATTGATACAGCTGGTTTACGCCGCAAAGGCAAGGTTTTTGAAGCCATCGAAAAATTCTCGGTGGTTAAAACCTTGCAGGCCATTGAGTCGGCCGATGTGGTTTTGTTGTTGATCGATGCAACCCAGGGGGTAACCGATCAAGATGCGCATATCGCCGGCTATATTCTTGAAAACGGGCGCGCTGTGGTGTTGGCGATCAATAAATGGGATTTGGTGGACGAATACCAGCGGGAGCTGGTCAAGCGCTCCATCGAAACAAGGCTTGCATTTTTGAAGTTTGCCTCATTGCACCTGATTTCTGCCGTCAAGCGGCAAGGGTTGGGCCCAGTCTGGACATCGATTGCCCAAGCGTACCGCGCTGCGCATTGCAAAATGCCGACGCCCGTTTTGACGCGGTTGTTGCTGGAGGCGGTGCAATTTCAGGCACCACAAAAATCAGGTATGTATCGCCCCAAATTGCGGTACGCACATCAGGGGGGGATGAACCCGCCGGTCATCATCGTGCACGGGAACTCCCTTGAACACGTGACTGACGCGTACAAACGCTTTTTGGAAGGGCGTTTTCGCAAAGAATTCAATCTGACCGGAACACCCATGCGGATTCAGATGAAAACATCGCAAAATCCCTATGCGGAAAAGGACGAATGACCTCGAACCGATGAATTCTTGGCTGCCTGTGGTATCGTTAAGCTTCCAATAACATTCACCTGAACACGGAGAATATCGTGAACATCAACAAGGGGCAATTGCTCCAGGATCCCTTTCTCAACACCTTGCGCCGTGAGCATGTTCCGGTGTCGATTTACCTAGTTAACGGCATCAAGTTGCAAGGGCAAATCGAATCGTTTGACCAGTACGTTGTGTTGCTGCGCAACACGGTGACACAAATGGTCTATAAACACGCCATTTCAACGATTGTGCCTGGCCGTGCGGTCAATTTTGCCGCTGCAGAAGCGGGTGACTCCGCACCCGCTTGAAGCCAGACGCTGCGCCACCGTTGGCCATTTTGGTCGGTGTTGACTTGGGTCAGGATCAATTTGATTCTGAGCTTCAGGAGTTGGGTCTCTTGGCGCACACTGCCGGGTTGAACCCGGTGGCTCGGGTAGCCTGCAAGCGCCGTGCACCCGATGCAGCCTTGTTCATTGGCAGCGGTAAAGCCGACGAAATCAAACTGCTGGCAACCCAATTGGGTGCGACAGAAGTACTGTTCGACCAATCTTTGAGTCCCGCCCAACAACGCAATCTGGAGCGGCACCTGGAATTGCCGGTGAACGACCGTACCCTCCTGATACTCGAGATATTCGGGCAACGGGCCCGAAGCCACGAGGGGAAGCTGCAGGTCGAGTTGGCCAGGCTGCAGTATTTGAGTACGCGCCTGGTGCGCCGGTGGTCCCATCTGGAGCGCCAAAGTGGTGGTATTGGCATGCGTGGTGGCCCGGGTGAAAAGCAAATTGAGTTGGATCGTCGCATGATTGGCGAAAACATCAAGCGCACCAAGGAACGCCTCACCAAAGTCAAAAAACAGCGGCAAACCCAACGCAGGCAGCGCGAGCGTCGTGATGCTTTCAACATCTCTTTGGTGGGATATACCAACGCGGGCAAGTCAACGCTCTTTAATGCACTGGTGAAGGCCAAGGCCTATGCCGCTGATCAGTTGTTTGCCACGCTTGACACCACTACCCGCCAGCTTTACTTGGGTGAAGCCGGGCGATCGGTGTCGCTGTCAGATACGGTTGGTTTTATCCGTGATTTGCCGCACGGCCTGATCGCCGCGTTTGCTGCCACCTTGCAAGAAGCCGTTGATGCCGATTTGTTGCTGCATGTGGTTGATGCCGCCAACCCGCATTTTTTGGAGCAGATGAGCCAAGTGCAATCCGTTTTATCCGAAATTGGCGCCGCCGACATTGAACAAATAATTGTTTTTAACAAACTTGATGCCCTTGAAAATGATGCGATTCCGCTTCAACTTGAGGGCATGTTCGACCTAGATGGTGTGATGTCGCCCCGGGTATTTGTCAGCAGCCGCACCGGGCAGGGTCTGGATGCCTTGCGTAGTCAAATTGCAGCCAAAGTAGCCAACCGGGTCAGTGCTGACATTAGGCACAATGAGGCCATTGGTGGTGCCATTGATGGCGCCATTGGTGACCATTGGGCTGACAACACCCAACCCGACCTATCCACCGCAAACCATTGAAACAACGAATTGAGCGCGATGACCCTTCAACACCGCATCCGTGGCATGTTTAACCTGAACGACCAGAAATGGGGCAGGGGTGATGACAAAGCTTCCGGCGACAAACCAAACCATGGCGCAGACGCTCCGTCGTCTGATGCCTCGAACCCAGCACCCACCCAGCCTCAAGGCTCGGGTCAAGCGCCACAGGGCCAAACTGGTAACCGGCAACCCCAGAACAATTCAAACGCGGGTCCACCCGATCTGGATGAGTTATGGCGTGACTTCAACAAAAAGCTCGGTGGTTTGTTTGGTGGCAACAAGCCGGGCCAGCGTCGCAATTCGCCTAATCCCAATCAGGGAGGCAATGATGGCAACAACGGCGCTGGCGGCGGCGGTTTTCAGCCTGACATGAAAAATGCGGGCATCGGTGCGGGCTTGATCGCTGCCGTTGCGGTGCTCATTTGGCTGGGCACGGGCTTCTTCATTGTGCAAGAAGGTCAACAGGCCGTTATCACCCAGTTTGGCAAATTCAAGAACTCGGTGGGCGCGGGTTTCAATTGGCGCCTGCCTTATCCCATCCAGAAACATGAGCTGATTTTTGTAACCCAAATCCGTTCGGTCGACGTGGGGCGGGATACCGTCATCAAGGCCACGGGTTTGCGTGAATCGGCCATGCTGACCGAAGACGAAAATATTGTCGAAATCAAGTTCGCAGTGCAATATCGGTTGAGCGATGCCCGTGCCTTTCTTTTTGAAAGCAAGAGCCCCAGCGAGGCTGTGGTGCAAGCGGCCGAAACCGCGGTTCGTGAAGTGGTTGGCAAAATGAAGATGGATGCCGCCTTGTCTGAAGAGAGGGATCAAATCGCGCCACGCGTGCGTGTTTTGATGCAAAAAATCCTGGATCGCTACAAAGTGGGTATTGAGGTCGTGGGCATCAACCTGCAACAAGGCGGTGTGCGCCCACCTGAACAGGTGCAAACAGCGTTTGATGACGTGCTGAAGGCCGGGCAAGAGCGTGAACGCGCCAAGAACGAAGCGCAGGCGTATGCAAATGACGTGGTGCCCCGCGCCGTGGGCTCTGCCTCTCGCCTGAAAGAAGAGTCGGAAGCCTACAAAGCACGTATCGTTGCGCAGGCATCGGGTGATGCGCAGCGCTTTAAATCAGTGTTGGCCGAATACCAGAAGGCCCCGCAGGTCACGCGTGACCGCATGTACCTGGAAACCATGCAGCAAATCTACAGCAACGTCACCAAGGTGATGGTGGATTCAAAGCAGGGCTCCATGATGTACTTGCCGCTGGACAAAATCATCCAGATGTCGGGTGCCGACGGCAATGTCGTTACTGCGCCAACGGTTCCGGGCAGCCCCAGCGCGCCCGTTGCGCCTGTGCCCTCTGCAGATGGCCGCTCGCGAGACAACTCGCGCTCACGCTGATTCATCCAGGACATCCTCATGAACAAAATCGGATTTATCTTTTCGTCATTGTTGGTCGCGTTGGCGCTGGCCAGCTCCATGTTGTTTGTTGTTGATCAACGGCAATTCGGCGTGGTGTATGCCTTGGGTCAAATCAAGGAAGTCATCACCGAACCGGGGCTCAATTTCAAGCTGCCGCCACCGTTTCAGAATGTTTCTTATATCGACAAACGTTTGTTGACGCTGGAAACCAGTGACACCGAACCCATGCTGACGGCTGAAAAGCAGCGCATGGTCATTGATTGGTATGTGCGCTGGCGCATCTCTGAGCCGTCGGAATACATCCGCAATGTGGGTCTGGATGAAGCTGCAGGCGCCAACCAGCTCAACCGGGTGGTTCGCAATGCCTTTCAGGAAGAGGTGAACAAACACACAGTGAAAGAACTCCTCTCAACCAAGCGCCAAGCGGTCAGTGATGCGGTGATGAAAGAGGTGCTGGAGAAGGTGCGGGGCGCCAAACCATGGGGTATTGATGTAGTCGATGTTCGCATTACCCGGGCTGATTATGTCGATGCGATTACCGAGTCGGTTTATCGACGCATGGAGGCCGAGCGCAAGCGTGTGGCCAATGAACTGCGCTCGACCGGTGCCGCAGAGGGCGAAAAAATCCGCGCTGATGCCGATCGCCAGCGTGAAGTAGCGATCGCGAACGCGTACCGCGACGCGCAAAAAATCAAAGGCGAAGGCGATGCACTGGCAGCCAGTACCTACGCCGAAGCTTTTGGTCGGGACGCCAGCTTTGCGCAGTTTTACCGAAGCCTGGATGCCTATCGAGGCAGCTTCAACAAGAAGGGCGATGTGATGGTGGTTGATCCGTCCTCGTCCGAGTTCTTCAAGGTCTTCCGGGGTAATGCGGCAGGTAGCTCAGCTGCGGCGACTGGCAAAAAATAAGTGCCTGTTACCTGTTCAGCGCTGTGTTAACTGTCAGTTTCTGGCAATTGCTGGGCTTGGGAATCGGGGTGGCACTGGTGATTGAAGGGCTGGTGCCCTTCTTTTCACCGGCCAAATGGCGCAGCGTGTTTGGCCAGATTCAGCAAATGAATGATGGCCAATTGAGGTTTTTTGGGCTCATTTCGATTGGCATCGGACTCACGCTGGTTTTGGTGCTGATCGGGTAGCCCAGCTAAGGGCCAGTGGCGTATCGGCCAACCCTTCAGAAAACTCATAAAAAGACAAAAATAAATCTTTTTACTAAATAAGCTTAGTAAATTAAAACTCAAATAGTATTAATTTAATAGCTATTTGTGCAATAAGTACTTAAACAAAAATCCTATTTAGTCCTCTATAGGTAGGCCCACATAGTTTTCTGACAATACCGTGGCAGCTGCACGTGAATGTACGACGTAATCCAGTTCGGCTTCCTGCATTTTTTGCCCGAACCCTTCGGTATCAGGGAAGCGGTGCATCAATGAGGTCAACCACCAGCTGAAGCGCTCGGCTTTCCAGATGCGGCACAGGGCGCGTTCCGAATAGGTGTCCAGGCCGTGCGCGTCTTTGTCGCGGTAGTTTTGAATCAATCCAGCCGACAGCATCTTGACATCGCTGGCTGCCAGGTTCAAGCCCTTGGCACCCGTGGGCGGAACGATATGGCAGGCATCGCCCGCCAAAAACAAGCTGCCAAACCGCATGGGTTCGGCGACAAAACTACGCAGCGGCGCAATGCTTTTCTCAATACTTGGCCCGGTAATGATTTTGTCGGCTAATTCAGGATCAATACGGCGGCGTAACTCGTCCCAAAAACGCTGGTCGCTCCAGGCTTCGAGCTTGTCATCCAACGGGCATTGAACGTAATAGCGGCTGCGGGTCATGCTGCGCATTGAACACAGCGAAAACCCAAGCGGGCTGTTGCCATAAACGATGGCATGCGGTGAAACAGGCGGCGTATCTGCCAACACGCCCAACCAGCCAAACGGGTAGACCCGCTCATATTCTTTGACAGCACCGGGTGCCACACTGGCCCTGCATATGCCATGGAAACCGTCACACCCGGCGATGAAATCAGCCCTGAGTTCGTGATACTGACCGTCTTTTTTCCAGGTTACACGCGGCGCCATGCTGCCGGTTCTGCCATCGAAATCGTGAATGGCCACCTCGGCCGCTTCATAAATCGTTTGCAGCCCAGCCCGCGCGCGGGCCTCCATCAGGTCGCGCGTAACCTCGGTTTGGCCATAGGCGGTGACGAGTTTGCCACCGGTCAATCCGTGCACATCAATAGGGTGGCGTTGGCCGGCAAAAACCAATTCGATGCTGTGGTGTGGAATGCCATGGGTTGCCACACCTGCACCCACACCCGCTTCATGAAGCATGTCAACCGTGGTCTGCTCCAGTATGCCGGCCCGGATGCGGCCCAGGACATAGTCGCCGCTTTGGCGCTCGATGATGACGTTGGCAATACCCGCTTTATGCAGCAATTGGCCAAGAAGCAGGCCCGAAGGGCCTGCACCGATGATCACAACCTGGGTTCGCATGGGAGCTCCTGGATTCGTTCAATGATGCGGGGTTCGACAAGGATGAAGCGAGTATGCCGAAAAAAGACGGCGTAGCGCGGCTAAAGGCCCAGATGTCGTTCCAGCAGTTCGGGTTGGACCAACAAGTCGGCGGAGTTGCCAGCAAATACGACTTCGCCTTTGACCAAAATGATGTTGTGATCCGTGATTTGCGTGACATGCCGCCAGTTTTTGTCGACGATCACGCTGCTGATGCCGCTCTCGCGGATCAATGAGCAAATGCGCCAAATTTCCCGGGCGATCAAGGGTGCCAGGCCTTCCGTTGCTTCATCCAGAATCAACACATCGGGGTTGGTCATCAGGGCGCGGCCAATTGTCAGCATTTGCTGTTCGCCCCCGCTGAGCTGCTGGCCACCGTGGCTAAGGCGCTCCTTGAGCCGGGGAAAAGTATCCATCACCCGTTCAAAGGTCCAATCGTTGCGTCGTCCCACACCGTCAGCGGCGCTCCCAGGGCGTCCCGGTCTGGCCGCCATTTTGAGGTTTTCGAGCACACTTAAATTGGCAAAAATGCCACGCCCCTCGGGCACGTAGGCGATGCCCTGGCGAGCCATTTCGAAGGGTGCGCTGTTGGTCATGTCGAGCCCGCGCACGTGCACGGTACCGCTGCGTGGCTTAACCAAACCCATCAGGGTTTTAAGCAGCGTGCTTTTTCCCATACCGTTGCGGCCCATGAGCCCGACTGTCTGCCCTTTGCCCACTGAAAAATCCACACCACGCAGAATATGGCTCGCGCCGTAATAAGTGTTCAGGCCTCGGGCCTGGATTAGAAATTCACTCATAAAAGTTCAATGAGTTTTGCCGCCGGGCCGCCCCCAGGCAAAAAGCGCCCCCTTGGGGGGCAGCGACCCGCGAAGCGGCGGAGCGTGGGGGCAAGTGTTTTGCCGCCGGGCCGCCCCCAGGCAAAAAGCGCCCCCTTGGGGGGCAGCGACCCGCGAAGCGGCGGAGCGTGGGGGCATCATTCCTCGCCCAGGTAAGCCGATTGGACGATTGGGTCAGCCCGCACCTGTGCGGGCAGGCCGCTGGCAATCGTCTGACCATTGACCATCACGGTCAAATGATCTGCCAGGGTGAAGACCGCATCCATGTCATGTTCGACCAGCATCATGGCGTGGTCCTTTTTGAGCGTGAGCAACAATTGGATCATCCGCTCCGCCTCTGCCGCACCCATGCCAGCCAGGGGCTCGTCAAGCAACATGACCTGGGGCTCAGTGGCCAATGCCATGGCAATTTCGAGCTGCCGCTGTTCGCCATGGCTGCAAGCCCCGGCAATGGTGTGGGCTCGCTGTGCCAGTCCACACATCTCGATGGCCCGGTTGGCGCGGTCACCAACGGCCGCCACTGACGCGGCGCGCTGCAACCACCGGCGCGCATGGGGCGTACGTGATTGAGCGGCCAGGCGCACGTTATCCTCAACGGTCAGGGGTAAAAAAACATTGGTCTTTTGGTAGCTGCGTCCCAAACCTGCACGCGAGAGTTTCTCGGGAGCCCAACCGGTCACATCCTTGCCCTGGAGGCTCACACAGCCCGATGTGGGCACCAAATCGCCGCTGATCAAATGGGCCAGTGTGGATTTGCCCGCGCCATTGGTACCTATTACCGCGTGGATATTGCCGTGCCACAGATCTACCGATACATCATTCACGGCAGTCAAGCCACCAAATCGTTTGGTGATGTTTTTGGCAGAGAGAACAACGGCGCTCATCGTGTTTTGTCTGGTGCAGGGTGATCGGTTGCGCTGGCTTTTTCACGCATTCCAGCACTGTCACTGACACTGCTGCCGGTAGCGCCGCCACCACTTTGCGGTTTCAAGTTGCGACGGCGTAACCGTCTGGTCGCCAGGCTTTCTGCCAGGCCCAGCAATCCGCGGGGTGCGAAGACGACCACCAGCACGATGAACAAGCCCATCGTCAATTGCCAGTGTTTGCCGACATCGTAAGAGCCAATCTTGGGTATGTCCTTGAACACGTGCAGCAGATATTCAAACGCAAACGCCCCCACCATGGCACCGGCAAAATTGCCCATTCCACCCAAAATAACCATCATGATGGCGTGCGCACTCATGTGAAAACCCATCAATTCAGGGTTTACGAACCCGCCAATGGCGCCCCACAAATAACCGGCCAGGCCAGCCAATCCACCGGCCAGCGAGAAAGCAGCCAACTTGTAATTGAAGGTGCCAAAACCCATGGCGCGCATGCGGTGTTCGTTCAGGCGGATACCGCTCAAAGCCCGGCCAAACGGGCTCCACAACAGCCTGCGCAAAAACGCATAAACGCCCACCATGCAGGCCAAGGTGAAAAAGTAAAACACCTGTTTGTTGTCTAAATCAAACCAGCCCGCCTGTGGTTTGAAATTGATATACAGGCCGTCTGAGCCGCCCAATGCCTTGTTGTCAAAAAACAGGAAAAACACCATTTGTGCAAAGGCCATCGTGACCATGATGAAATAAATGCCGTGGGTGCGCACCACAAAAAAGCCAATCACTAAGGCTGCCAGGGCCGAACCCATAACCGCCAGTGGCAGCGTCCACCACAAACTGACGGCGGACTCCTGTGGGGTGAGGAACGCCAAGGCATATCCCGCCAGCCCAAAATAAGCTGCGTGCCCCAATGAAACCAGACCGGTAACCCCCTGAAGCAGATCAAGGCTCATGGCAAAAATTGCCAAAATCATCATGCGGGTGACCATTTGGGTGTAAAACTCGGTGCCCACAAACGGGAACACCACCAGCGCCGCTAACCCGAGGCCCAGCGTTATCTGAATGCCGCGCGGCAATACTTCGAGGTTGGCTTTCGCTGCGGTCATGATTTGAACAACCCTTCGGGCTTCCACAAGAGGACGGCCGCCATGAGCAGGTAAACCAGCATCCCCGATATGGAAGGCAGCAAAACCTTGCCGAAGGTATCAACCAATCCCACCAGCAACGCAGCGATCAAGGCACCCCGAACCGAACCAATGCCACCAATCACCACCACGACAAAACACATGATCAACACTTGCGAGCCCATGTTGGGATAAACGCTGGAAACGGGGGCTGCGATCATGCCGGCCAAACTCGCCAGTGCAACGCCCAACGCGAACACAATGGCATGGATGCGCTTGATGTTGATGCCCAAGGCCTCCGTCATGCTCCGGTTAAAAGCACCCGCGCGGATTTTCATGCCCAGGCGAGTCTTTGAAATCAACACATACAGGCCTATCGCCAACACGATGCAAAAGCCCGACATGAAGAGTCGATAAATGGGGTAAGACAGGTTGTGGGTCAGCTGGATGGCCCCACCCAGCACCTCGGGAACTGGCACGCCATGCACATCGTCGCCCCAAACAATCGAGCGCAACTCTTCAAAAATGTAGATCAGGCCGAAGGTGAGCAGCACCTGGTCCAGGTGATCGCGTTCATAGAAATGGCGGAACAAAAGCCATTCGAGAGCCAGGCCAAAAACAACCGCCAGCACGGTACCCAACACAATGGCCCAAGCCAAATTGCCGGTTAACGCGCTGAGAGACCACGCGACATAGGCACCCAACATGTAAAAACCGCCATGAGCCAGGTTGACCACCCCCATGATCCCAAAAACAAGCGTCAACCCGGCAGCCAGCATGAACAACAAAAGCCCATACTGAACACTGTTAAGCAGCTGAATGAGAAAAGTGGGTAAATCCAAAGTGGCGAGTCAGTGCGCGGGATGACTTCTGCGAAAAGCTAAAAAAACAGGAGGTCCAGCCTCCGTGAATGCGGGTCAACCCAAGGCAAATGGCCTGGATTAACCCATTAGATGAACCAACCCCGTTCAGGTCATCTTGCAGCCAGCGCCACTGTCGGCCAGCTGCTTGGCCGCTACACCCAACACCTTGTTTTCTTTGCCGACAACCTGTCGCAGGTAGATGTCTTGAATCGGATTGTGCGAAGGGCTCATCTTCCATTTGCCGCGCGGGCTGTCGATGGTGACGCGTTCCATCGCGGCATACAAGGCCTTTTTGTTGCTGAGGTCACCTTTGACGGCGTTGGCACCTAGCATCAGCAATTGGCCGGCGTCATAACCCTGAACCGCGTAGACATCGGGCATGGTTTTGAATTTCGACGCAAAGGCGTTGCGAAAGGCATTGTTTTTGGGCGTGTCGAGCGAATCGCTGTAATGCAGAGTAGTGATCACCCCTTCAGCGGCCGAACCGGCAGCGTCCAGCACGCCTTCAGTCAGGAAACCCGAGCCGTAAAGCGGAATTTTGCCTTTGAGGCCGGCAGCGGCGTAATCCTTCAGGAATTTAGCGGCGCCTGCGCCAGCAAAGAAGCAGGCGCAGGCGTCGGGGTTCAGCGAGGCAATTTCAGTCAGCAGCGCCTGAAATTCGACGTTGGGGAACGGCAGGCCCAGTTCTTTGACGATCGTGCCACCGGCGGCAATAAAACCTTCTTTGAATCCTTCAAATGCCTCGTCGCCAGCTGCGTATTTCCAGGTGATCCAGACCGCTTTTTTGTGCCCTTTGGCCGCCATGGCTGCACCCAGAGCACGCGTAGGCTGCGAATTGGAAAAACTGGTGCGAAACACATTGGGTGCGCACAAAGCCCGGGTAGCTGCATGCACGCCCGCGTTGGGATTGATGTTCAGCACACCGGTGTCGCGGGCGATTTTGTGCAGGCCCATTTGCACGCCGGAGTGAACTGTGCCAATCACCACGTCAACCTTGTCACGCTGCACAATTTTGGTGGCATTTTCGATGCCTTTGGACGGGTCTGCCTCATCATCGACCTTGAACCACTCAATCTCGCGGCCCCCCAATTTGCCACCTTTCTCATCGATGGCCATGCGAAATGCGTTTTCAATGTTGATGCCCAATTGGGCAAACGTACCGGTATAAGGCAGCATGAAGCCCACGCGGACTTTGGCGCTTTGCGCCCGGCTGATGCTGGGCAACAAAAGCCCGGTCGATGCGGCTCCGATGATGGCTGCGCTGCGGGATAAAACAAGGCGACGGGTGGTCATGTGGGCTCCAATCAGTTCGGGCGAGGTATTAAGGCGAGGTCGTGAAATATAATGCATGTATCACTGAATTTTACTAAAACATCTCATTTAAATGCATTTTATTGCATGAGGATGAATGGATGGCAATCGCCAACGGACATTGCAAAATGTTGCGCAATTGTCCCGCAATTGCTAATCATTGAACTCAGGGTTTTGCTGGGGTCGAATCGGCCTCTTGGCTGGTCGAGTGATTGTGCTATCGAGCGGATCGTCAGACCGCTCGGTGTTTTAACCCCGCAATTTGAAGCGCTGGATCTTGCCAGTGGCCGTCTTGGGCAGTTCGGGCAGAAATTCAATGAGACGGGGGTATTTGTAGGGCGCCAGTCGCTCCTTGACGAACGCTTGGAGTTCGTCGGCTGTGGCCGAATGACCCACCTTGAGCACCACGAAGGCTTTGGCCTTGGTCAGTCCGTCGGCATCTTCATGCCCCACGACAGCAGATTCCAGCACGGCAGGGTGTTGCATCAGGGTGCCTTCAACCTCAAAGGGCGACACATAAATGCCACTGACCTTGAGCATGTCGTCGCTGCGGCCCGCATAGACGTAATTGCCATTGGCATCGACCGAATATTTGTCACCGCTTTTGGTCCATTCGCCCTGGAAGGTAGCCCGTGATTTTTCAAGTTGGCCCCAATACATCAGGGCCGCCGACGGGCCCTTGACATACAAGTCGCCAATCTCGCCCTGGGCCACCTCACGGCCATCTTCTCCGGTCAGCCGCACCTCGTAGCCTGCAACCGGTTTGCCGGTGGTGCCGTAATTCACACTTCCCGGTGCGTTTGACAAATAAACGTGCAGCATTTCGGTCGAGCCAATGCCATCAATGATGTCGCAGCCAAACCGCGCCTTGAATTTCTCACCCAGTTCACGGGGCAGGGCTTCGCCCGCCGAGGAGCACATACGCAGGCGAACCTGGTCAGGGGTCGGTAAATCGGGGGCTGCCAACATGCCGGCATACCCGGTTGGAGCGCCATAAAAAACCGTGACACCGTGTTGCCTCCACAGCTTGAAGACTTCCGCCGGCGTGGGGCGGCCCGGATTCAGAACAGTGGTCGAGCCAGCCATCAGGGGGAAGGTGAGGGCGTTACCCAAACCATAGGCAAAAAACAGCTTCGCTGCGGAATGCACGACATCGTCTTCGCGCAAAGCCAGCACCTGCTTGCCGTAGAGTTCACCGGTCCACCACAGGCTGCCTTGGAGGTGTACCGTACCCTTGGGCTGGCCGGTAGACCCCGACGAATACAGCCAAAACGCAATTTCATGAGCCAGGGTCGGGGCGACAGAAATGTCGGTTGCATGCGAGAACAGTACAGTTTGCATGTCTTGCTGCGACTCTTCCAGCGGATCGGTCGGGCGGCTGATGATGGTCGTGCGAATTTCGCTTTCTTTGCCCGCCAAACCAATGGCTTCTTTGAGCGTGGGCAACAAACTGCCGGAAATCAGGGCGGCTTTGGCCCGGCTGTCGACCAGCATGTAGGAGTAGTCTTTGGGCGTTAGCAAGGTATTGACGGCCACTGGCACGATACCGGCATACAAACAACCCAAAAAAGCAATGGGCCAGTCGATAGTGTCTTGCATCAGCAGCAAGACCCGCTCTTCCCGACGCAAACCGACCGAGCGCAGCCCGGCTGCAAAACGCTGGATTTGCACCGCGAGTTCAGCATAAGTCAGCGAATTCTGGTCGTCGACATACGCAGTCTTGGCCCCCCGTACTGCATTGACCTCGATGACGTGAGCGGCAAAATTGAAGGTGCGGCCAAGGCTCGGTAGGGTGTCAGTAGGCATCATGATTGAAACAGTCTGGGCGGGCCAAGCATACAGAGTTGCTGAGTCTGGGTTTGCGATATTCGGTGTTGTGTCGGTATTGTGACGCTTAATTTTGTCACTTTATTTGCCGCTATATTGTGTGGTCAAAGGACCGAGAAAGCATACCGAATTCACCGCCAGATGGTGTAAGAAAGCATCCTCACCAACGACATAAACCACTATCATGCAAAACAATCTCACCCCACGTTCAACCCATGAAAAATAAAAAACCCCTGATCTTGTTGGCGTTGGCAGTGCTGATTGCGTTGTTTTTTGTGTTTGATCTGGGGCGCTATTTCAGCCTGGCTTTCCTCAAATCACAACAAAGCGGATTTGCCGAGTTGTATGCACAACAACCGGCCTTGGTGATCGCGGCGTTCTTCGCCATCTATGTGGCTGTCACGGCGCTCTCGTTGCCGGGGGCCGCCATCATGACCCTGGCTGGTGGTGCGATTTTCGGCCTGGGCGTGGGCACACTCATCGTGTCGTTTGCCGCCAGTGTGGGTGCAACCCTGGCCTTTTTGGCGGCGCGTTTCGTGCTGGGGGAATCAGTGCAAGCCAAATTCGGCAGTCGTTTGGCCGAAATCAACAAAGGGGTTGAGAAAGAGGGCGCTTTTTACTTGTTTACCCTGCGTTTGGTGCCTTTGGTGCCATTTTTCGTTATCAACCTGGTGATGGGTTTGACGAAGATGAAGACGCTGACTTTTTACTGGGTGAGCCAGGTGGGCATGTTGCTGGGTACGGCCGTTTATGTGAATGCGGGCACGCAGCTGGCAAAAATCGATTCACTCAAGGGCATTTTGTCGCCGGGGCTGATTGGCTCCTTTGTGCTGCTGGGTATCTTCCCGCTGGTGGCCAAGAAGATCGTCGATGCTGTCAAGGCGCGCAAGGTGTACGCCAAATGGAACCACGTCAAACCCAAGTCGTTTGACCGCAACCTGGTGGTCATTGGTGGTGGTGCCGGGGGCCTGGTATCGGCCTATATCGCCGCAGCCGTCAAAGCCAAGGTAACCCTGATTGAGGCCCACAAAATGGGTGGTGATTGCCTTAACTATGGTTGCGTGCCCAGCAAGGCGCTGATTAAAAGCGCCAAGCTGGCGTCGCAAATGAAGCACGGGTCGAACTACGGGCTGCAAGACACACATGTTCAGTTCAGCTTTAAATCAGTGATGCAGCGGGTGCATGCTGTTGTTGCCGCGATTGAGCCGCATGACAGCATTGAACGTTACACCGGTCTGGGGGTCGAGGTATTGCAGGGTTACGCCAAAATCGTCAACCCTTGGACAGTGGAGATCGCGCTGAACGATGGAACACGCCAGACGCTTACCACCCGCTCGATCGTCATCGCTGCAGGTGCCCAGCCTTTTGTTCCACCCTTGCCAGGCCTCAAAGAAGTGGGTTACGTGACCAGCGACACCCTGTGGGACGAATTTGTCAAACTCGACGAGATACCCAAACGCATGGTGGTGCTGGGCGGGGGGCCGATTGGCTGCGAGCTGGCGCAAAGCTTCCAGCGCCTGGGTGCCCAGGTGACACAGGTCGAGATGGCGCCGCGCATCATGATCCGTGAAGACGTCGAAGTGTCTGAGCTGGCCAAAAAATCGCTGGTGTCAGACGGCGTGCGCGTGCTGACGGGGCACAAGGCGCTGCGTTGTGAAATCAGCGGTGGTACCAAGGCCATCATTGTCGAAAACGAGGGCCAGGAACTGCGCATTGAATTTGATTCGTTGCTGTGTGCCGTGGGTCGCGTCGCGCGACTCTCAGGGTATGGGCTGGAAGACTTGGGCATTCCGACCAACCGCACGGTTACCACCAACGAATACCTGGAGACGATTTATCCGAATATTTTTGCAGCAGGTGATGTGGCTGGCCCATTCCAGTTCACCCACACAGCCGCCCATCAAGCCTGGTACGCGGCTGTGAACGCGCTGTTTGGAACCTTCAAGAAATTCAAGGCTGATTATTCGGTTATTCCGTGGGCCACCTTCATCGACCCGGAAGTGGCACGGGTCGGGTTGAATGAACAAGATGCCAAAGAGAAAGGCATAGCCTACGAGATGGTGAAGTACCCGATGGATGACCTGGATCGTGCGATTGCCGACAGTGAAACCCATGGTTTTGTGAAGGTGCTCACGGTGCCCGGCAAAGACAAAATTTTGGGTGTCACCATTGTGGGCACCCACGCGGGCGATTTGCTGGCCGAATACGTTTTGGCCGTGCGGCATGGGCTGGGCATGAACAAGATTTTGGGAACCATCCACACTTACCCGACTCTGGCAGAGGCGAACAAATACGCTGCGGGTGACTGGAAGCGTGCTCACCAGCCTGAAAAACTGCTCCAGTGGGTGGCCAAATACCATGCATGGCGCCGCGGCTAGCCTTGTATTTTGACCAATATTTGTCTAATTAAATGGTAATTTAAATGAATAATAGTTTAAAAACACGTAGAAATGCTATTAAATTAGCGGCTAGTTGTGCAATTATTTTATCAACTAATGTTGTTTTTTCTCAGCAGCCAGTGGTTGATCATAGTTATTCTGCCTGGGAGGGGTTGCTCAAAAAGCACGTGAAATGGTTGCCTGACAACAAACAGTCGCGTGCCAACTACAAGGGGTTTGCCGCAGACCGCGCTGAGTTAAAAAAGGTTCTGGAAAGTTTCAGCGCCGTACCCAAAGCTGATTTCGACAAATTCAGCCGCGAACAACAAATGGCGTTTTTGATCAACGCCTACAACGCCTTCACGGTGGAATTCATCCTCACCAAGTACCCTGATTTGAAATCCATCAAGGACCTGGGCTCTTTTGTTTCCGCCCCCTGGAAAAAGAAATTCTTCACACTCTTGGGCGAAGAGCGCCACCTGGACTGGATCGAGCACGAGCAGCTGCGACCGCGTTACAACGAACCGCGCGTGCACGTGGCGGTGAACTGCGCCAGCATCGGCTGCCCGGCACTGTTCCCCGAAGCGTTTACCGCTGCCAAAATGGATGCCCAACTGGAAGACGGTATGCGCCGCTTTTTAGGCGACAACACCCGCAACCGCATGGCCGACGGCAAACTGGAAGTCAGCATGATCTTCAAGTGGTTCCGTGAAGACTTTGAGAAAGGTCACAAAGGTTTTGCCAAGCTGGAAGACGTGTTTGCAAAGTACGCGGACCAGATCACGTCCAACCCGGCCGACCGGGAAAAACTCAAGGCCAAAACCGTTTCGATTTCGAACCTCGACTACGACTGGTCGCTGAATGACCTTGGCCGCTAACGCACCGTTTCATGCGGAAATTAGCGA
>JANOVW010000196.1:0-3924 GCA_031417575.1 Rhodoferax sp.
TCAACCTTCCGCCTGTTGTTCCCGGCCAGCCGGGTGCGGGCGACAGCGCAAAAGCCCGATGCGCGGGAGTTGTCTGCCGTTGATGGTTGAATATAATTATTTTGAAAATACTTCTAAAATAAAAAGCGCTAAATATTGATGTATTTATTGCACTGTAAGCTATATTTAATATATCAAAAAAGAATATTAATTAAAGATAAAAAATTTAAAATAGCTAGTACAGGCTATTTTTCGGGTTCTTGGGCCGACAGCTGGCGGTAAAAGAAAGCCGTATCTGACAAGCCACCATGGGCGAGCAGTGCATGCCCTGGCACCACACCGAAACGCCGCCACCCCAGACGCGTATACAGGCGCTCGGCATCCATGCCCACGGTGGTATCGAGCATCAGCAGCGTTTTGCCCGACCCACGCGCTGTAGCCTCAGCGGCTTTCATCAGCGCCTCACCCGCACCTTGGCGGCGGCCCCGCCGGTGCACCAGCATCTTGGCCACATCGCCCCGGTGCGGCTGGTTTTCAGGCAAATCCCACACCACTTGCACCGTACCAAAGATGCCCTGCGCGTCTTGCGCCACCAGCAGCGCGCGCTCCCCGCGCGCCACGCTATCGGCCACGCCTTGCCAGAAAGCCAGTGCTTTGTCCATCGACAAGGGGTGCAAGAAACTCACCGAGGCACCGCCCGCCACACAGTCGATCAGCACTTCGGCGAGGGCTTGTATTTGCGCCGTTGTGACGGTTTGCAAGCGGCGGATGGGGGTTGTTGCTGCTGGCATCGATATGGGCCTTCGGGTCAAGAATGTTTGGATTGAAGGGTTCTCGCATCACACCAACAGCCGCGCCAAATACCGCCCCGTATGGCTGGCCGGGTTTGCCGCCAAATCTTCCGGCGTGCCCACGCCCACGACCTCGCCGCCGCCGGAGCCGCCCTCGGGGCCCATGTCGATCAGCCAGTCGGCGGTTTTGATGACGTCCAGGTTGTGTTCGATCACCACGATGGTGTTGCCGGCATCGCGCAACTGGTGCAGCACCTTGAGCAGCAGGTCAATGTCGGCAAAGTGCAGGCCGGTGGTGGGTTCATCGAGGATGTACAGGGTGCGGCCGGTATCGCGTTTGCTCAGTTCGAGCGCGAGCTTGACGCGCTGGGCTTCGCCGCCCGACAGCGTGGTGGCGCTTTGCCCCAGGCGAATGTACGAAAGACCCACGTCCAGCAGGGTTTGCAGTTTGCGGGCCAAGGTGGGCACCGCGTTCAAGAATTCGTAGGCCGTCTCGACCGTCATGTCCAGCACCTGGGCGATGTTTTTGCCTTTGTATTGCACCTCCCGGGTTTCGCGGTTGTAACGCATGCCGTGGCATACGTCGCAGGGTACGTAGACATCGGGCAAAAAGTGCATTTCCACCCGTTTCACGCCGTCGCCCTGGCAGGCTTCGCAGCGGCCCCCGGCCACGTTGAAGCTGAAACGCCCCGGGCCATAACCGCGTTCGCGCGCCATCGGCACTTCGGCCATCAGCTCGCGAATGGGTGTGAACAGGCCGGTGTAGGTTGCCGGGTTGCTGCGCGGTGTGCGGCCAATGGGGGATTGGTCGACGCTGATAACCTTGTCGAAATGCTCAATGCCTTCGATAGTTTCATGTTCGGCGGGCTCCTCATGGGCACGGTAGAGCGTGCGGGCCACGGCGGCGTACAGGGTGTCGTTCACCAAAGTGGATTTGCCGGAGCCCGAAACGCCCGTGACGCAGGTGAAAAGCCCCACCGGTACTTCGACGCTGACGTTTTTCAGGTTGTTGCCCGTGGCGCCGATCACCCGCAGTGCCTGCATGCTGCCTTGGGTGAGCAGGTGCGCAGCCTCACGGGCGGCGCGGCGCTCACCCGCCGGGCTGAGCGGAAACTTTGACTTGAACTTCTCGGGCGGTGCGTCAGCGATGAGGGTAGGCTGCCATTTGGCCCGTCGTTTGGGTACGCTGATTTCCAGCGTGTGTGAGAGGTATTGGCCTGTCAGTGAAGCGGGCGTGTTCTTCACCTCGTCAAACGTGCCTTGCGCCATCACGCGGCCACCGTGTACGCCGGCGCCGGGGCCCATGTCGATCACGTGGTCAGCGGCGCGAATCATGTCTTCGTCGTGCTCCACCACAATCACGCTGTTGCCAATGTCGCGCAGGTGTTTCAGGGTGCTGATCAGGCGGTCGTTGTCGCGTTGGTGCAGGCCGATGCTGGGTTCGTCCAGCACGTACATCACGCCGGTCAGGCCCGAGCCGATTTGTGACGCCAGGCGGATGCGTTGCGATTCACCGCCGCTCAGGGTCTCGGCGCTGCGATCCAGGCTCAGGTAGTTCAGGCCCACATCGTTCAGAAACTTCAGGCGCAGGCCGATTTCACGAATCACCTTGGCGGCAATATCGCCTTTGGCACCCGGGATGTGCAGGGTGTTGAAATAGGCAAAACTCTCCCGCAAGGTGATGTGGCTGATGTCAAAAATGGTTCGATGAACAGAATCGCCCACCAGCTTTACACACCGCGCTTCCCGGCGAAGGCGGGAGCCGCCGCAATCTTTGCAGGGCTGGGTGCTGCGGTATCGGGCCAGGTCTTCGCGCACCAGGGCAGAATCGGTCTCGCGGTAGCGCCGCTGCATGTTGGGTAGGATGCCTTCAAATGGGTGTTTTTTGGTGAGCTTTTTGCCCACCGAGGCTCCTGAATCCATCACGTAGCTGAACTTGATTTCTTCGTCGCCCGAGCCATTCAGCACGGCATGGCGAATGCCTTCAGGCAGTGATTCAAACGCCCGCTCCAGGTCAAACTTGTAGTGTTTGGCCAGGCTCTCCAGCATCGAAAAATAGTAGCCGTTGCGCCGGTCCCAGCCCTTGATGGCACCGCTGGCCAGGCTGAGCGACGGGAACGCCACCACCCGCGCCGGGTCAAAAAACTCCTGGTGCCCCAGGCCATCACAAGCCGGACAGGCCCCCACGGGCGAATTGAACGAGAACAGGCGCGGCTCCAGCTCTGAAATGGAGTAGCTGCACACCGGACAAGCGAATTTGGCGTTGAAAAGATGCTCTTTTTGGCTTTTGACCACGTCCTGATTCAATAGTTTGCTATTATTATTATTGTCCATCTCCAGCGCGATGGCCCGGCCATCGGCCAGGCGCAATGCGGCTTCAAAGCTCTCGGCCAGGCGCTGCTTGGTGTTGTCATGCTCGGTGCGGGCCTCGATGGTGGGGTCTGCGCCTGTTGGGGCGTGGCGCACCTTGATGCGGTCTACCACCACGTCGATGTCGTGCTTCTCGGTCTTCTTGAGTTTGGGCAGATTATCAAACTCATACGCCGCGCCATCCACCCGAAAGCGCACGTAACCCTGCGCCTGCATGTCGGCAAACACCTCCAGAAATTCGCCTTTTTTCTCACGCGCCAGTGGGGCCAAAATCATCAGCCGCGTGTCTTGCGGTAGCGCCAGCACCGCATCCACCATTTGGCTCACGGTTTGCGATTGCAGCGGCAAATCATGCTCCGGGCAATGCGGTGTGCCGGCGCGGGCGAACAGCAGACGCAGGTAGTCGTGAATCTCGGTGACGGTGCCCACGGTGCTGCGCGGGTTGTGGCTGGTGGCTTTTTGCTCGATAGAGATGGCGGGCGAGAGGCCTTCAATCACGTCCACATCCGGCTTGTCCATCAACTGCAAAAACTGGCGCGCGTAGGTGGACAGGCTCTCCACGTAGCGGCGCTGTCCTTCGGCGTAGAGCGTGTCAAACGCCAGTGACGATTTGCCCGAGCCCGACAGGCCCGTGATCACCACCAGCCGATTGCGCGGAATGTCCAGGTCGATGTTTTTCAGGTTGTGCGTGCGTGCACCGCGAATGCTGATGTTTTGTTGTTGCAGGGCAATGGCCAAGTACTTGCCATCGTGGTCGGTGTCGTCAATGCGGGCGTGGGCAGGG
>JANOVW010000197.1:0-18260 GCA_031417575.1 Rhodoferax sp.
CGGATTCAAGGGTGAACAGGTCCTGCAAATAACAGTTCGGGGCGATTTGAGTGGTGCTGCGGTGGTAGAGGTAATGCACGGTGCCGACCAACTGGGCATCAAGCTCGGCCACCAGGCCAAAAACGGGTTCATAGGGGTCAAAAAAACGCGACCAGGTCATCTGGGTGATTTCAGGGGCCAGGGCGGTGGGGCCGACGCGTTTGTAAAACGCGTTGTAACCGTCCCATAGCGGCTTCCAGTCGTCAAAGTCGGTTTTGGCAATCGGACGGACGAGAAGGTTTGACGGCATGGTGCAAGGTTCCGACAGGTTTAGGGGTGGAAGCCCATTGTGTCAACCAGCAAGCGCCGTTGGGTGACAAATTCGCATGGCTGTGATGTCACCGGGTCAACAAATGCAATGCGCTGGGCCAGCAATTGAAGGGGTTTGTCAACATCCGCAGCGCCCTGCGGCGTGAGCACCGGGTAAATGCCGTCATTCACTATCGGCAGCCCCAATGCGTGCATGTGTACGCGCAGCTGGTGCCGTTGGCCGGTGACGGGTTTCAGCTGGTAACGGGCCAATTGGGCCAGTTCGCCCAAAACCTCAAGCGGCTGAATGTCGGTGATGGCGTTGGGTTCGCCCGCAACCTCGGTTTGTTGCATGAAGTGGCTCGATTCGGCGATGCGAGACGCGCGGCGCAGCGGCCAGGGCAGCGAAGGGTTCCATGGCGCAATGGCCTCGTAAGTTTTGACAACCTGGTGGTGCCGAAACAAGGCGTGGTACGCGTCTCGGGTGGCCGGATTCACGCTGAACATCACCAACCCGGCGGTGTCGCGGTCGATCCGGTGAATGGGCACCAGGTCGGGCAAGCCGAGCTGGTTTTTCAGGCGAACCAGCAAGGTTTCTTGCAGGTACTGGCCTGACGGCATGACGGGTAAAAAATGCGGCTTGTCGGCGACGATCAAATGCTCGTCCTGGTGCAAGATGACCGCATCAAACGGAATTTTTGCCTCCTGTGCCACCTCGCGAAAATAGTACAGGCGAAGCCCGGCCACGAAGGGGCTTTGCGCCGTGAGGGTGTGCCCGGCATCGTCGATGACATCGCCGTTGAGCAGGCGCTGTTGCCAGGTGCTGGCACTGATATGCGGGAAGCGCTGCACCAGAAAATCAACAATCAGGGGCCATGTGCCCGAGGCTTCTGCAGACCTGCCTGGGTGGGGCAGCACCACGCAACTGGCTGACACGCCCTGCCGCTGGGGCGGTGGGTTGGGGCGGAAGCGGGCCATGGTTTGGCCTTTTAAATCAGCGTGGGGCGGGCGGCCATCGTGTTGCGCGCGACCTAGGCGGCGCGGCGCTTAAAGACGATGTCCCACACACCATGGCCGAGTTTGATGCCCCGGTTTTCAAATTTCGTCAGTGGGCGGTAATGCGGTTTGGGGGCGTAACCCGGGCCGTGCCCCACGTCGCCCGTGATGGTGTTTTCCAGCAGGGGCTCGGCGCCCAACACGTTCAGGATTTGCTCCGCATAGGGCTGCCAATCGGTTGCGCAATGCAGGTAACCGCCCGGTTTGAGCCGGGCCGCCAACTGGGCGACCAGGGGCGCCTGAAGCAGGCGGCGCTTGTTGTGGCGTTTTTTGTGCCAGGGGTCAGGAAAAAAGACATGAATGCCATCCAGGCTTTGCAGCGGCACCATGTACTCGATCACTTCCACCGCGTCGTGCGCGATGATGCGGATGTTGTCGAGCTTTTGCTCACCAATCCGTTTGAGCAAAGCCCCAACACCGGGCTCATGCACTTCACAACACAGGAAGCGGTGGTTGGGCAAGGCGGCCGCAATTTGAGCCGTTGCTTCGCCCATTCCGAACCCAATTTCTAAAATGATGGGTTTATCTTCGGATATTTGACTTTTTGTTCTTTCAAAATATGCACTACAAGCTACTATTTCAGTAGTATTTTTGCTGAAAGAAAGTATTATTTTCGAACCAAATTCTTCAAAAGCACGAATTTGTCCGGTCGTGGTTCGCCCTTGTCGCCGTACAAAACTGCGAATGGCGCGATGAGGGGCGGTGCCGGGTGTGGCAGGAGGGGAGGTATTGTCGTCAGTCACCCGGCAGATTGTAGAGTTGACGCCAACCATTTACCCAGGCAGACAAGGCATCGTCAAGCGGCTGATCGACGGCAGCGGGCAGGCCCAAAACCTGCGCGGCACGGCTCAGCGCGGTCAGCGGATGGGCCAGCTCCACTGCTTTGGCACCGTTCTGTTTGGACAACTTTTCACCGTTGATGCCGTACACCAGGGGTACATGCAGGTAACGCGGTGTGGCTAGCCCCAGGGCTTGTTGCAAGACGATTTGCCGCGCCGTGTTGTCGGCCAAATCTTCACCCCGCACCACGTCCGTAACGCCTTGCGCGGCATCATCGACCACAACCGCCAGCTGGTAGGTAAAACAACCGTCTGCCCGGCGCAGCGGGAAATCGCCGATTTCTACTTCTACCGGTTGTGTCTGCGGCCCGAGGCGGCGGTCATGCCAGGGCACATTGGGTGCAGCTGCCCTGTCTGTGCGCAAGCGCCACGCGCACGCCGAAGCCGGATTCACCCGGGTTCGGCAGGTTCCGGGGTACGCGCCCTCGTGGCTACCCTCACGCGTTCTGCCCAGTCTGGCCAACTCTGCCAAAACGTCTTTGCGGGAACAACTGCAGGGGTAGGCCCAGGCAGCCGTTTTCAGCGCCTCCAATGCGGTTTGGTAAGCGGCCGTGCGGCTTGATTGGTAAAGCGGAGGTTCTTCGGGTTGCAGCCCCAGGTCGGCCAGTTGTTGCAGGATGACCGCATCCATACCGGCCAGGCAACGGGGGGTGTCTACATCTTCCATGCGTACCAGCCAACGCCCGCCGTGCGCCTGCGCATCCAGCCAACTGGCCAGCGCCGCCACCAGCGAACCGGCATGCAAGGGCCCAGTGGGCGAGGGGGCAAACCTTCCGACGTATCGACTTCTGCCCATGGGGGTCATGGCACCGACACGGTCCTTAAATGGTTTGTTAACTGGCGCTTGACTGTAGATTAACGCACCAGGCGCGGCTAGTTCACCGCCAGCGCGAGTTCAAGGCCCGACACAAAGGCATCTTCCACCCGATGCCCCAAGCACCAGTCGCCACACACGCCAATACCGATTTGGCGATCCCACAGATGGCTTTTACCCAGCGGCTGCGTGGTTTGCGCATAAAGCCAGCGTCGCGCATGAACAAACGAAGGTTCTGCCCGAATGCCGGTTACCTCAGAGAAAGCCCGAATCAGCTTGCCCTGAACCCGTTGTTCATCGTCGTTCAGATGCTCTTGCGACCAGGCCGCGCTGGCCTGAATCGTCCAGCGCTCGACCGCGCCGCGCCCCGGTTTGGATGATTCACGCGCCAGCCAGGCAATACGGTGATGGGTGCTGCGGGCAGCGTTCCATTGGGGTCCCAAACTCACCAGTTTGGGTTGCATGGCTTGTGGGAACGCCAAGGTCAACGTCCAACAGGGGGCGGTTTTCACCGGGGCAATTCGCTGGGCCAGGCTGGTGGCACGTTTTGAGCTTTTGAGCAAATCGGCGGCTTGGGTGGCGGGCATCGCCAGCAGCACCGTATCAAACCCCGAATAGACGTGTGATGATTCATCAGCACCTTCGCTGCACAGTTGCCAGTGCTTGGCGTTCAGTGCATCGGGCTCTATTCGGGTGATGCGCGTTTTTTGCAGCAGGCTTTGGGCTGCCGCCAGCGGGGCCGACCAGGCCAGCGGCAGGGCGTTCATGGCCGGTGTTGGCACCCAATGGGGCTCACGTGCGGGCAAGCCAGCGGCGGCTAATCGGCCTTGGTCATCCAGTACCCGCACCGTGTTGGCGCTCCAGGGTTTGCACAAACCCGGTACGGTGGCCAGGGCCTGGGCAAATCGTGTATCGCGTACGGTGAAGTACTGGGCGCCTGTATCAAAACTGCCAAAGGCCGTGTCCATGGTGTTCATGCGCCCACCGGCCCGGTTGCCTTTGTCAAAAACCGTGACCTGATGACCCGCCTGCATCAACGTGCGTGCGCAAGCAATACCCGCCATGCCGCTGCCAATCACGGCGATTTTTTGAGAGGGTCGGGGCACATGGGTTGTTTTTTTGGGCATGTAGGCAATCGTTTGGTTGGTTCGGTTCCACCCCACTTTACACGCCCTGAGCAATCAGCAACAACCTGGCGTTGCTTGTGTCACGGGTTGCTGGGCCCCCATTTGCAAAAATCCCCCTGTTTGAATCGTAGGAAGGATCCCAAAAAGCCCCTTGGATTGAACTGAATTGGAAGGCGCCTTTCGGTTAGGGTCGTCCTGTGGCTTTACAGTTCATCCCTACAGCATCTAAAAGGCAGTTTTCATGATCACGATAAGAAAATCCGGCGAACGCGGATTCGCCGACCACGGTTGGCTGAAATCTTTTCACAGCTTTTCATTTGCGGGTTATTACGACCCCCGCCATATGGGCTTTGGCAACTTGCGGGTGATCAATGAAGACCGCATTGCACCGGGCACTGGTTTTGGTACCCATGGCCACCGCGATATGGAAATCATCAGCTACGTCTTGAGTGGCCAAATCGCACACAAAGACACCCTGGGTAATGTCAAGGGCATTCCGCCTGGCGATGTGCAACGCATGAGCGCCGGCACCGGCGTTCAGCACAGCGAATTTAACCATGCGCCCAATGAAACGACGCACTTTTTGCAAATCTGGATCGAGCCCAACGTCACCGGCATACCGCCCAGCTATGAACAAAAGACCTTTGCCACCGCCGAAAAACAGGGCACGTTGCGGCTGGTTGCCTCACCAACGGGCGAAAACGGTTCGGTGACGATTCATGCCGATGCGCGCCTTTATGCCGGCCTGCTCGATGGCGATCAGTCTTGCGGTTTGGCACTCGACGCGGCCCGCAAGAGTTACGTGCACCTGGTTCGTGGCGCGTTGCAGGTCAATGGCCAGAAGCTGACCGCTGGCGACGCTGCGTTGCTGAGCAATGAATCGCATTTGGATCTGGCCAACGGTGAAAATGCCGAAGTGCTGGTGTTCGACTTGAGTGCTGAATGACCGTCAGCATCGTTGTTGTTTATCACTCGGGTTATGGCCACACGCAACGCATGGCGCAGGCCGTGGCAGCAGGTGCCGATGCGCAGTTGATTGCCATTGATGCAGATGGCCATTTGCCCCCAGGCGGCTGGGATGCACTGGCCGCCGCCAACGCCATTATTTTTGGCTCGCCCACCTACATGGGTTCTGTCAGCTGGCAATTCAAAAAGTTTGCTGATGCCTCCAGCAAGCCCTGGTATGTTGAGGCCTGGAAAGACAAATTGGCGGCTGGTTTTACCAACAGTGCGGGCCTGAATGGCGACAAACTGTCCACGCTGAATTATTTGTTCACGCTGGCCATGCAGCATTCGATGATCTGGGTTAGCCAGGGGCTGGCACCTTCCAACAAAAAAGCGTCGACACGGGCAGACCCCAATCACCTGGTATCGTACAGTGGCGCCATGGCCCATTCACCCTCTGACGCATCACCCGCAGAGATGAATTCAGGTGATCTCGAAAATGCCCGCAAATTGGGCGAGCGGGTGGCACTGGTGGCTTCGCGTTACCGGCAAAGTTAGATAAAACTTGTCAAACGACGGCTGCTGGGCGCATCGCACCGGCGGGGTGGCGGTTTGGTCAGCAGCATGGCGGCTGAAGTAGCTGTCTCTACAATCCTGTTTATGTTTACACATCTGCGCCTGCACACTGAGTTTTCCGTCGTCGACGGTACCAACCGGATCGAGGAAATCGTCAAGTCGGCGGCGGCAGATGGCCAGGGCGCGCTGGCGATTACCGATTTGTCCAACCTGTTTGGCGCGATCAAGTTTTACAAAGAAACCCGTAGCAAGGGCATCAAACCCATCATCGGGGCCGAGGTCTATCTGGAAGGCCTGGGCAAAGATGCTACGGCCGTTTCGCGGGTGGTGTTGCTGGTGCAAAACCGCCAAGGGTATTTGAACCTCTCGGAGTTGTTGGCGCGGGCTTTTACCCAAAATGTGGTCAAAGCGCTGCCTGTGCTCAAATTTGAATGGCTCGCCGCATTGGATGAGGGTTTGATCCTGCTGTCGGGTGCGCAAGCAGGTCCGGTCGGGCAGGCGCTGGTGCAGGGTGATGGTGATCGCGCACGCGAGGTGGCCCTGCAATTGGCCGGCGTGTTCGTGCACCGGTTTTACCTGGAGCTTCAGCGGGCCGGTCGTCCAGACGATGAAAACCATGTGGCCGCTGCGGTGGCGTTGGCCGCGTCACTCAAGCTCCCGGTAGTGGCGACCCACCCGGTTCAATTTACAAGTGAAGATGACTACGATGCCCATGAGGCACGCGTCTGCATTTCTGACGGCGAAATTCTGGGCAACCCCAAACGTATCCGCAAGTTCACGCGTCAGCAATACTTCAAAACGGCGGCACAAATGCAGGCCTTGTTTGCAGATTTGCCGACTGCGTTGGCCAATACAGTAGAAATAGTCAAACGCTGCAACTTGTCCCTGGTGTTGGGCAAGCCCCAATTACCGGTGTTTCCCACGCCGCTGGTGAACGGGCAAACACTCACGCCGGAGGAATATTTCCGCTACACCTCGATGGAAGGGCTCAACGAGCGGCTGGTGCAGTTGTATCCGGATGCCGAGCGTCGCGCGCAAGAGCGGCAGCGTTATGTCGATCGGCTTGAATTCGAGATCAACACGATTTTGAAGATGGGTTTCCCGGGGTATTTTCTGATCGTCGGCGATTTCATCAACTGGGCCAAAAAGAATGGCTGCCCGGTTGGGCCAGGCCGTGGCTCGGGCGCCGGTTCGTTGGTGGCTTATTCACTCAAGATTACCGACCTGGATCCGTTGGAATACAACCTGCTGTTTGAGCGCTTCCTGAACCCGGAACGTGTGTCCATGCCCGACTTTGATATTGATTTTTGCCAGGCCAACCGCGACCGGGTGATTGACTACGTCAAGGACAAATATGGCAAACAAGCGGTGAGCCAGATCGTCACCTTTGGCACCATGGCGGCGCGGGCTGCGATTCGTGATGTCGGGCGCGTGATGGACATGAGTTACACCTTTTGTGACGGTATCAGCAAGCTCATTCCGAACAAACCCGGTACACACATCACCATCGACGGGGCCATCAAGGCCGAACCGATTCTGGCCGAACGGTTGAGCAAAGAAGACGATGTCAAAACCTTGCTGGACATGGCGCAAAAGCTCGAGGGCATGACGCGCAATGTCGGCATGCATGCCGGTGGCGTGTTGATAGCGCCCGGCAAACTGACCGATTTCTGCCCGCTGTATCAACAGCCCGGCAGTGAATCCGCGGTGAGCCAGTTTGACAAAGATGACGTCGAGGCGATTGGCTTGGTCAAGTTTGACTTTTTGGGCCTGGCGACACTGACCATTCTGGAGATTGCCAAAGACCTGATCGTGGCGCGGCACTCTGGCCAGCAAGACTTTTCGTTTGAATCCATCAACCTCAAGGATGCTGCCACGTACCGACTGTTTCAGGATGGCAAGACCGAAGCCGTGTTCCAGTTCGAAAGCCGTGGCATGCAGGGCATGCTGCGCGACGCACGGCCCACGCGTCTGGAAGACCTGATCGCCCTGAACGCCTTGTACCGACCCGGCCCGATGGACCTGATACCCAGCTTCGTGGCCCGCAAAAATGGCCGCGAACCGGTGGAATACCCGCACCCCTTGGTGGCCGAGATGTTGTCAGAGACCTACGGCATCATGGTGTACCAGGAGCAGGTGATGCAAACCGCCCAGATTTTGGGTGGTTATTCGCTCGGTGGCGCCGATTTGTTGCGCCGCGCCATGGGCAAAAAGAAGGCCGAAGAAATGGCCGAGCATCGGGGTATTTTCCGCACCGGGGCGGCCAAAAATAACATTCCGGAAGTCAAGGCCGATGAAATTTTCGACCTGATGGAGAAGTTTGCCGGTTACGGTTTCAACAAATCGCATGCCGCCGCGTATTCATTGTTGGCCTACCACACCGCCTGGCTCAAGGTACATTTCCGCGCCGAGTTCTATTGCGCCAACATGACGGTGGAGATGGACAACACCGACAAGCTCAAGCTGCTGTTTGAAGATGCCCAGGCGATGGGCATTGAATTTGAGGCACCCGATATCAACCGCGGAACCCATCGTTTTGTACCGGTCTCAGATAAAGTGGTGCGGTATGGCCTGGGCGCCATCAAAGGCACCGGTCAGCAGGCGATTGAGGCCATCGTGGCAGCGCGCGATGGCAAAGGTGCGACGGGTGAACCTGGGCCTTTTACCAGCCTGTTTGATTTTTACCGCCGCATCGACCGCAGCAAGGTTAACAAGCGCTGTGTTGAAGCCCTCATCAAAGCGGGCGCGTTTGATGCGCTGCAGCAAAACCGTGCGTCGCTCGCCGCTTCAATAGATTTGGCCGCCGAGTTCTCGGCCATGGCCGAGGCCAATGCCAATCAGGGTGGCCTGTTTGACATGGGCGGCACCGATGACCACGGCGCGTCAACTCAAGAGCCCGAACTGGTTGCGGCGCTACCATGGGGCGTGAAAGAGCGCCTGAGTTTTGAGAAAACCGCGATTGGTTTTTACCTCTCGGGCCACTTGTTTGATGAGGTGGTGCTGGAAGTGCGCAAGTTTGCCAAGCGCGAAATTGGCGACCTGATCGATACCCGGGAGCCGCAACTGTTGGCTGGCATCGTCAATGATTTTCGGGTGATCAACGGGCAACGTGGCAAACTGGCGCTGTTCAAGCTCGACGACAAATCAGGCAGTATTGACGGCCGAGTGGATGAAGCGCTGCTGAACGCCAACAAAAACCTGTTCAAAGAAGACGAACTCATCATCGTGATGGGCAAAATTCAGCCCGACCGGTTTTCGGGCGGCATACAACTCACAGTTACCCAGGTGTGGGATCTGGAGCAGGCGCGTTGCCGTTTTGGCAAATACCTCAAAGTTGAAGTTCACGCCACACAAGCGGCCAAGGTGCCACACATCGGCAAATTATTAAAAGACTTTCCAGCTAAAAAAGAAGTGACCGAACAAGGCGAATTGTGGCGCGGCTTGATGGTGCGGCTGGCGGTGGTGCGCGACAAATCAGCTACTGTGTCCTCTAGCCAGCTGGATGAAGCTGACAACATTGGCGCGGCTGCCGAAATCCAGTTGGGCGAAGTTGCCCGGTTCTACCCCAGCGACGCGGCGCTGGCGAGTTGGCGCTCACAGGCGCATCAGGGGCAGGCGGCGATTGTTTACGATTGACCAGCTGGGCCGGGTTAGTCTTTGGGCCGGAAGCTGATGACCAGGGGGCTGGGAACACGACCATCGACATCGCGGGGCAACGCCTCGGTTTTGTCGATGGCTTTCAACACCGCTTCATCCCATGCGGGCGAACCGCTGCGTTTGAGCAAGGTCTTTCCCACAATGGTGCCGTCTGGCGATGTGCGCACTTCAACCTCTGCTGTTGGGTTGCCTGCAATGTCCTCGGTGAACACGATGTTGGGTTTGATTCGCGCCCGAATCCGCCCGCCGTAACTGGCAGAAGGCCCAGCTGATTGCAAAGCAGTTCCGGTAGCCGTAGGCGCACCTGCAGCGCCCGCCAAACCGGTTGCCCGCTGGATGTTTTCGAGCCGTCTGGCTTCTTGCTGGGCCACTTCTTTGGCCAACTGGGCATCCTTCAGCAGTTTTTTTTCTTTTTTCGCATCCGCCAGTTTTTGGGCTTCCAGCTTTTGGCGGGCTTCCAATTGCAGCGCTTTTTCTTGCTCGGCCAAGCGTTTTTTGCCCGCTTTGTCTTGCGCCCGTTTGTCGTCTTCCAGGCGTTTCTCATCGGCCAAGCGCTGTTTTTCGCGTTGGGTGACGATATCGGGCACTTCGGCTTTGGCCGGTTCGGGTGCGCGAGCGGCAGGTTCTGGCTGAGGTGGTAAAGGTGGCGGTGGCGCGGGCACTGCTTCTTCTAATTTGGGTGCGGCCTGAACGGGCATTTGCGCCCATAACTCGGCCTCTGCTACCGATTCAATGGTTTGGCTCTTCCAGCTAACGCCATAGGTCAAGGCCGTCACCAAAACCGCGTGCGCCAATAGGGCCAGGCCAAATGCGCGCAAAAACCCCGGTGCAGGGGGCGGTGCAAATTCAAGGTGACGGGCTTGGGTGGCCATGGCGTGTGTGCAGGGTGTCAGCTTTTTTGACAGGCAGCGAGAGTTCGCGAGGTGTCATTCCATTTTTAAATCATTAGTGTAGTAGGCGTGCCGACGACGACAGTGCTGTAGCACGGCTAGGAGGCACAACGACCTACAGTCATGATTTAGAAATGGAATCAGTTCACCACTTGCACCGCCAGGCCTACCCGCGGAATGCCGGCGCGCTGCAAAGCATCCATCACCTTGACAACCGCTTCGTACTTCACATTTTTGTCGGCGCTGATGACCACGGCTGTGTTCGCAGGTGTTGCGGCAGCGCCGGGCTTCTTGGCTGGCGCAGTGGTTGACGAGGTGGCTGAAGCCGCTTGACCCGCTGGGGCTATTTGAGCCGCCTTCACAGACCGCACCAAATCTTTGAGTGCCACAGGGGAATTTTGGTCGTCTTGGCGCAGGGTTAGGGCTTCGTCTTTGCCAATGATGATCTGGATCACCCGGTCGGGCGTTGTTTTGCCCTTGCCCATGCTGGGCAGTTCGATCATGCTGGGCGCGATCAGCGGCGCAGTCACCATGAAGATGATGAGCAGCACCAGCATCACGTCGATGAAGGGCACCATGTTGATCTCATTGATGGTGCGCCGCCCCCGGCCGCGGTGACTTACGGCTGGCATATCAGTACCTGCTCAATGGCCTGAGGCCGACTGGGCCCCCAGGTTGCGTTGCAAAATGTTGGAAAACTCTTCGATGAAGGTTTCCATCTGAATGGCTACACGGTCGATATCGCGCGCAAACCGGTTGTAGGCCACAACGGCGGGAATGGCAGCAAACAGGCCAATGGCGGTGGCGACCAGGGCCTCGGCAATACCGGGGGCAACGGTAGCCAGCGTCACCTGCTGAAGCGAAGCCAGCCCGGTGAAGGCGTGCATGATGCCCCACACCGTGCCAAACAGGCCCACATAGGGTGACACGGAACCGACCGACGCCAAAAACGACAAGTTGCTTTCAGCCGCGTCCATCTCGCGCTGAAAACTGGCCCGCATGGCACGGCGTGCGCCATCCATCAGCGTGGCGGAATCGGTGATGCGCCGTTCACGCAATTTTTGAAACTCGCGCATGCCGCTGGCAAAAATACGCTCCAGCGGGCCTGATGTGCGCGCGTTTTTGGCCGCTGCAGCAAACAAGTCGTTCATGCTGGTACCCGACCAGAATTCGCGTTCAAAGGTCTCATTGAGCTTTTTGATGCGCTGCAATGAAAAAAGTTTGCGAAAAATGGCCGCCCAACTGCTGATGGAAACCACGATGAGCAGCAGCATGACGGCTTGCACCACGATGCTGGCATTGAGCACCAGGTGGAGGATGGACAAATCCTGGTTCATTCAGAAATTCCTCGTAAGTGATGGGCAATCATCTGGGGTCTTTTGCCGGTGGTTTGACTGGCGCTTTGGCAGGCGTTTTGGTCTGCGCTTTATCGGCATTCACCTCTGCACTGCGCAGCTGTGGCGCCAGGCCGTTCAGCACACCGTTCACGTACTTGTGGCCATCCGTGCCACCAAACTCTTTGGCCAGCTCAATGCATTCGTTCAGTACCACACGCCAAGGCACATCGAGGCAGTGGCCCATCTCGTAGGCACCGATCCACATCACGATGCGTTCAATCGGCGAAAGCTCGGCCAGGCTGCGGTCGAGTAACGGCGTAATCAGTGCGTCCAGGGCATCAGCCTTGCTGGTGCAGCCTTGCAAAAGCGTTTCGTAATGGACGGAATCGGCTTTGCCAAACCCGGCCAAATCCCGCGTGAAGGTGTCGACATCGGAAACCGGGTTTTTGCCCACGACGTATTGATAAAGCGCCTGCACAGCAAATTCGCGTGCGCGCGAGCGCCCCGATTTGCTGGCAGCTTTGCGCACGCCCGTGCTGGTGAGCCCGGTTCGCGCCTGCTTGGGTGGGCGCTGGACGGCGCCCGGCGACAGGCGTGGTTTGACGGATTCATTCATGCAATATTTTCCAGCAGGTTGGCCATTTCGACTGCTACGCGGGCAGCGTCGCGGCCCTTGTCAGTCTGCCGCGCCTGCGCCTGGGCGAGGGTTTCAACGGTCAGGATCGCATTGGCAATGGGTAGCTGGTAATCCAGGCCAATACGGGTGACCGCTGCCCCGGATTCATTGGCCACCAGTTCAAAATGGTAGGTCTCGCCCCGGATGATGCAGCCCAATGCGATGAGCGCGTCAAAACTGGCTTTGTCAGCCATGGCCTGCAACGCCAGCCCAACCTCGAGTGCGCCGGGAACTGTTACGTGTCGGATGTGTTTTTCAAGCACACCCAGCAGCAGCAACTCTTCTTTGCAAGCTGCCCACAGCGCGCCGGTCACCGGTTCATTGAACCGGGCTTGCACAACGCCAATCCTCAGGCGTTTGCCCTGCATCAGGGTGCCAGTGGCCGAGCCTTTTTCAGCGCCAAACATGCGATGCTCCTTGATGGTCAATCATTCTTTTTTGTGGGTTCAGGTTCGGGGTGAGCTGACATAACCTGCAATTTCAAGTCCGTAGCCTGTAAGGCCCGGGCTGCGCCGCGTGCTACCGAGCAGGTTCATCTTTTTCACGCCACAGGCACGCAAAATTTGGGCGCCAATGCCATAGGTGCGCAAGTCCATGCGGCCGCGTTCAGGGCCGTGGCTGGAACGGGCAGTGCCCTCAATTTGAGCCAGCAATTGAGATCCGCTTTCTTGACAGTTCAGCAAGACAACGACGCCCTGGTTCACCGCTGCAATGTGCGACAGGCTGGCGTCCAGGCTCCAGCTGTGCATGTCACGGCGGGTTTCCAGCAAATCGAGTACGGAGAGGGGCTCATGCACCCGAACCGCAATCGTCTCATCGGCTTGCCAGGTGCCGCGTGTCAACGCCAAATGCATGGCCTGCCCTGGTTTGTCTCGAAACGCCCGCAGATGGAATTCACCAAATGCCGTCTGAACGGGCCGGGAAGCGACTTCTTCAACCAGTGATTCGGTTTGGCTGCGGTATTCGATCAAGTCGGCAATGGTGCCAATCTTCAGGCTGTGCTCGGCGGCAAACAGCTGCAAATCCGGCAGGCGCGCCATGGTGCCGTCGTCCTTCATGATCTCGCAAATAACCGATGCCGGTGAGCAACCCGCCATGGCCGCCAGATCACAACCGGCTTCGGTGTGGCCAGCCCGCATCAGCACGCCGCCATCAACCGCCTGCAAGGGGAAGATATGACCCGGCTGCACCAGGTCGGCCGGGCGCGCATTTTTGGCTACCGCCGCCTGCACGGTACGGGCACGATCTGCCGCCGAAATGCCTGTGGTAACACCTTCAACCGCTTCAATCGACACCGTGAATGCAGTGCCTTTCTTGTCGCCGTTTTTGGCGGCCATGGGTGGCAACTGCAGGTGCTCGCAGCGTTCCCGGCTGAGGGTGAGGCAAATCAGGCCGCGGCCATAACGGGCCATGAAGTTGATGCCTTGCGCCGTGGCATGGTCTGCCGCCAGCACCAGGTCACCCTCGTTCTCGCGGTCTTCTTCGTCGACCAAAATCACAATACGCCCCTGACGCATGTCGGCGACGATTTCGTCGACGGGTGAAATCGGCACCGGCCTCAAACCTGGCTGAGCGGTGTTGGCGTTTGTAACGTGGCTCATTGCAAATCCTTGTTCAGCATGCGTTCCACATAACGCGCAATGAGGTCAATTTCGAGGTTCACGGGTGAGCCTTGCTGCAAACTGCCCAAAGCTGTGTTCTGCACCGTGTGCGGAATCAGGTTGATACGGATCAGGCAGGCGTTGGTTTCGTCGACGACTTCGTTCACGGTGAGGCTGACGCCATTCACCGTAACAGAACCTTTGTAGGCCAGGTACTTCGCCAGTGCTTTGGGGGCCTGTATTTGCAACAGCCAGCTCTCGCCCACCTGGGCAAACACCTGCACCTGGCCCACGCCATCGACATGCCCGCTGACGATATGCCCACCCAGTCGGTCATGGGCGCGCAAGGCTTTTTCGAGGTTGACCGGGCCCACGGCCTCCAAGCCACAGGTCCGTGCCAGTGATTCGGCCGAGACATCGACTGTGAATTGGTGTTGCCGCACATCAAACGAGGTGACTGTCATGCAGGCCCCATTGATGGCGATGCTGTCGCCCAAACCCACGTCGTCCAGGTAACCGGGCGGGCAGCCCAGTGTAAGCCGCTTGCCGTGGGATAAAGAGCTGCCAAGTGGGTGGATCGCGTCGATGCGCGCCACCCCGGTGATGATTCCGGTAAACATGCACGTATTTTCGCAGGTAAAACCAGTCGCAATTGAAAGCCGGTTGAATTTAGGCGATTCAGTCTTGCGGTTTGAGCAAGAGGCGGTAGGCAGGCGGGATTTCCAGGGTCAACGCGGGTTTGTCATGCACAGCAGCCAGTGCCAACGCACGTCGAAATGCTGCCAGTGCTTGATCAGGTCGGTTCAAGGCGGGCGAAGCGTACAACTGGCCCAATCGAAGCCATGTGCCCACAGCGCGAGCAGGCCAGGTGGCGGTTTGCAAAAGGAGCGCACGCTCGGCCAATTGGGGATTTTGGTGTTGGATCCCCAAGGTGTAGGCCGCTTGCGTCAGCTCCAGATTGAATCGGCCTTCATCGAACAAGCGGTTGGCTTCGGCCATCGCCTTGATCGGATTGCCAGTTTTGCTCCAAATCAACACCTGCAGGCCCATCAGTGAAGGGGCTTGTGGCTGCAGGTTGACAGCGCGATCCAGAAAATTTTGCGCATCAAGGTAGTTGCCCATCTGAATATGCCCGCGCGCGATATTGGCCATCACCACCACGATATGGGGCCGGGACTGCAAAACCGTACCCCAAATCCAGATCGCGTTGGGCCAGTCGCCCCAGCGGGCCAGGGCATCTGCCACGGCAGGCGTAATCTTCCGGTAATGCGGATTGATGGCAATGCCCTCACGCACGAGGCGCAGAAGCTCAAGCTTTTCGGGCTTCCACACCACATCGTTCGGGTTGGCAGAACTGGCAATAGCTGCCGCCAGTTTCACACTGCGCACCAAGCGGTATTCGGCTTCGGCTGCGAGCCAAGCAACATACAAAGCCAAAACCCAGCAGGCCGCCAAGCCGACAATGGCCCCTGTCAACGTTGCCCGGCTGGGAAAAACCGATCTTTTTGCCGAAGCCTGGGAAAGCAAAAGCCGGGCATCCGAGGCCGCCAACGCGCCCAACAACAATGCGAATAAGGTAACGGTGCCAGCCATTCGCCAGGGGAACCCCGCGCAACTTACGATGAACAACGCCGCTAGCGACAATAGCAGCCAGGCCCGCAGCATCATTTCAGGCCCGACGGGTCCAATACGATGCTGCCAGGTAGTCCATGCCGAGCGCACGCAAAGCCCGAGCAGCGCCAACGCGAACACCCACCCCACCAAGCCATATTCAGACACCAGTTGCAGAAATTCATTGTGGGCGTAGTAGTCGGTTTCAATCTGGCTGCCAGGCTCCTGATGCAAAGGTGCAGCTACTTCCCAGGCGCCAGCGCCCACACCCGCCAAGGGGTGAGCCGAGATCATCCGGGCCGTTGTTTTCCACATCGCCCAACGGATGGAAAACGAACCTTTGGCGTATTCGTCTGCCCCGGCAAGCGATTGCGCCCGGGAAAAGCTGCGTTCAATCCCGCCAATGGCGCCAAATTCTTTGATTAACATTGGCTGAGTGGTTTTCAGGTTTCCAAGTGTCAACAACACCAGAAGCGCAAGCGATACAACGCCCAGTGCGTCTTTTTTGGTCCACTGCAGGCTGCGATAGTGGGTGCCAAACTGGGCGACCACGATGGGCGAAATCGACACAATCGCCAGCAAGGCGAGCAGGGCAGAGCGCGTACCCGTCATCAGCAAGGCGGTGATTTCCAGGCCCAAACATGCCGCGATGAGATAGCGAAAAGGCCTACTGCGCTCAGAGCTGATCAACAACAGCGTGATCGGCACCGTGCAGACCAGGTATTCCGCAAACATGTTCCGGTTCACAAAAGTTGAAGCCGGCATCGGCCCTTGGGGGAACAAGCCAAAGTTGCCGGCAAATTGCAAAACTGCCCACAAGCTGGCAATAGTTGCGCCACCATGAATGCCCCATGCGAGGCGATTGACGCGCTCCGCGGTGAGGTTGTTGGCACCTATCCATACCAACAGGCCGAAAAGGAACCATCGAACAGCCTCCACACCGCCCAAATAGGTGTGCGACCACACCATGCTGCCCAGCGCATACAACAGGAGCGAAACGGGCAGCAGCAAGAGTGCAGGAAAGCGCAGCCCTTCGCCGCTGGTACGTTTCTCCAACAGCAACATAACGGCCGCCGCGATTCCAAAAGTGGCCACCAGCATGGATTTCCAGCTGTCTTGCAGCAGCTCATCGCTGGGCACACCCGTCGCCGCCAGCATGAACATCATCAGCGCCAACAGCAGCGCAGTCCAATCAGGCTTGTGCCGTGAAATCAAAAAACATCCCTGCCAATACCCCTGGCAAGGATACGCAGGTCGGGCCCGATTTGTGCGATCGATTGGTACTTTAATGGCAGGGTTTCAGAGAGCGCAGTTAACGGGCCGATTTCTGCGATGCCTTCGCCTTGCCCGGCCCATTTGGGTGCCAGGTAAAGCAAAAACTCATCCACCAGCCCAGCACGCACCAAGGACGCGTTGAGTTTTTGACCCGCTTCAACATGCACCTCGTTGATTTCACGGGCCGCCAAATCGCGCATGACCGCTTTCAAATCCAGCTTGCCAGCCGGTGCGGCATCTGAACCGGGCAGGGTTACGACGGTGGCACCCCGCGCAGCGAGAGCTGAATGTTTTTCGAAATTAGTCGCCAAAGTGTAGATCAAAATTGCACGGTTAGCTATGAAAATAGAAGCATCCAGCGGCACTTCGAGGCGGCTGTCAATGAGAACCAACGTTGGTTGGCGTTGGGTTGGGACATGACGAACATCCAGTAGCGGGTTATCGGCCAAAACGGTACCCAGGCCAGTCAACACCGCGCAGGCGCGGGCCCGCCACGTATGACCGTCGGCCCGTGCGGGCTCTGCTGTCAGCCACTGGCTCACTCCATTTTTCAGCGCTGTTTTGCCGTCAAGCGAGGCGGCGGCTTTCAGGCGCACCCAAGGCGTTTTCCGGATGTGGCGGCTGAAAAACCCGAGGTTGAGCTCACGGCTTTGTGGCCCCAATGCGCCCATTTGCACCTCAATGCCAGCACTGCGCAATTTGGCAAAACCTTGGCCTTTTACTTTGACGTGAGGGTCTTCGATGGAGGCCACTACTTTTCGGATGCCCGCATCGATCAGCGCATCACAACACGGCCCGGTGCGACCCTGATGGGCGCAGGGTTCCAACGTGACATACGCTGTGGCTCCGCTCGCCGAAAGGCCTTTGGCAGCTACATCACGAAGGGCCATGATTTCGGCATGAGGCCCACCCGCCTTTTGGGTATGCCCTTGCCCCAGCACCTGCCCGTCGGGCCCGATGATCACACAACCGACGCGCGGGTTGGGTGAGGTGAGGAACAGTGCCGCTTCTGCAAGCCCCAGCGCCCGGGTTTCAGGGTCACCTGAAGTTTGCACGAGTCCCCATTCTCCAAAAACGGGCTGTTTGTCTAGCGCCAGCAGTTGTCGCGCAGACTCGCAGAGCCGGAAATGCCGCGCACGCCGGTGGAGGTAATGGTGAACGAACCACATTCGTCCGACACCATGCTGGAACCTGTGATGGGTGTCATGGTCAGGGTGTAGGCACTGCCCGTGGCCGAAATGACCAGGCCATAAATTTGCGTGCCGTCAGCAGGGGATCGTTTCAAACCCGCTGGCATTTGGTCTGCCACGGGGTTGGATGCACGGTCAAACTGGTATTGATCATTGGCCGCATAGAACCGTTGCATGAATTGGGCTGCTTGCAACAATTGTCCACGTGCATCGGCGCGATGGCCTTTGGCAATGTAACTTTTGTAGGAAGGCAGTGCTACGGCCGCCAAGATGCCAATAATTGCCACAACAATCATGACCTCAATCAATGTGAAACCGACTTGCCGCTTGGCATTGTGAGTTGCAATTTGAGGCGAACGAACCATTTTGTACTCCAAT
>JANOVW010000198.1:0-2253 GCA_031417575.1 Rhodoferax sp.
GCGCCGTTGATCGAGCGACGAGGGGGAGTACACGGCCGCCAGTCTTTGCCAACCTCTCATTTGGTCATACAAAAAATTCCCAGGCAAGACTATCGCGCACTGGAAGCTTTTGCCATACACCATCAAGACACAGCCTTCAACGTGTTTTTGGCGGCCCTGACCCTCTATTTCGGGCAAATTTACAAACAAACGCGCGTGGTTGCGGGTGTTCCCAACTTGAATCGAGGGGGCAGGCGCTTCAGGGAAACCCTTGGCATGTTTGTGGGGGTTCTTGCAGTGGGGGTCGACGTCAAACCAGAATTGGCAGTGTCTGAATTGCTGTCCGCCATTGCCATGTCGATGCGGGGCGCATTGCGGCACCCTCGCCTGCCGCTCAGCGAGTTGGGGCGTAGCCTGGAGGTTATTCGCTCCGGGAGAGACGGTATTTTTGATTTGCTCTTGTCGTTTGAGCGGCAGGACTACAAGCTGGCGTTTGGCGGAGCCCAATTGGTCGATATTCACCAAACATTCGCCGGATTTTCGCGTTACCCCTGTAGCGTCACCGTGTGCGAGTTCCATGACGATGAAGTTGTTGAAGTCGTCGTAGAGGCGAGTTCTGACAGCTTTGGCGCTGGCGAAGCGGCACTTTTAGGCAAGCGCCTTTGGCATATCGTTCAACAAATCGTGGCAAACCCCGAGCAACTAGTCGGCAGTTTGTCGCTGATTCCAGATTCTGAGCGGCAATTGCTGATGGAAGGCCTGCAACCAGCCCAAGCCGCTACCACGGAACGGGAACCTTTCATTTGCCAATTTGAACGCCAAGCTGCACAACGACCCGAGTCAATTGCAGTGGTTTGGAATCAAGGCCGCATGACTTACCTGGCGTTGAATGAAAAAGCAGACCGTTTGGCCATCAAGTTGATGCAGATGGGCGTCGGCAAAAACCAGATCGTCGCATTCGCCATTGAGCGGTCGGTCGAAATGGTGATCGCCATTCTTGGCATTGCCAAATCGGGTGCCGCATTTTTACCTCTGGATCCGGACGCGCCAGTCGTTCGTATTCAGGAAGTCCTTGAACTCAGCGGATGCGTGGCGTTTTTGATCAAAAACGCCCAGGCTGAACGCTTTGGCAGTTTGCACGCCCAGACATTGCTGATAGACCGTGTTCTGGTAGAACCCACAGCCCCGCTAAGCCAACCCAAACCTCGGCCAGGTTTGCGGGATATGGCTTACGTGTTGTTTACCTCAGGCTCTACCGGCAAACCCAAGGGTGTCGTGATCGAGAACGAAGCGCTGGCGCACCGGCTGGCCTGGCTGACAAAAGCGTACTCGCCAACCGCCGCAGACCGCTCCGCACAAGCAACTCAAATCACGTTCGATCCGTCACTCATCGAACTGTGTTTGCCACTGGTTCATGGCGGCGGTGTCGCTTTGCCGCCGCCAGGGCGATTGTTGCCAGAGTCGCTGGCTGATTTTGCGGTGACCCATGTTGTCACCATCATGGCGTTTGTGCCTTCCACCATGAGCCGCTTTCTGGATGCTGCAGCCGGTCGTGCCGACCTCAAATTGCGCGTGGCCTGTTGCGGGGGTGAGGTTTTATCACCCGACCTGGCCAATCGTTTTCTGGTTGGCACCCAGGGAACCTTGTTTAACGTCTACGGGCCGACCGAGGCCACCATATTTGCAACCGCCTGGAAAGCCATCAATAGCCCGGGGTTGGCCGTATTGCCCATTGGCAAAGCCATTGATGACACCCGAATATATGTGCTCGGTGCAGCGCTTGAGTTGCTTCCGCTGGGGGTCACCGGCGAAGTTTATATTGGTGGTGGCGCCCTGGCGCGTGGTTACCTGAATCGTCCCGACCTGACAACTGCTGCGTTCATGGACGACCCCCATCACCCGGGCGGGCGCATCTACAAGACCGGCGATCGCGGTTGGCTGGATCCGGACGGTACGCTTCAGTTTATCGGGCGAATCGACCGGCAAATCAAGCTGCGGGGGTATCGAATTGAATTGGGTGAAATTGAAGCCGCTTTGCTCGCCTTGCCAGGGGTGACCCAAACTGCCGCAAAACTCGTTGAACGCGACGACAAGCCTCAAATCTGCGCTTGGGTGTCGCCGTCAAGCGGGCTAAGCGCTGAAAAAATCCTGCATGCGCTGCGGATGAAATTGCCCAGCTATATGGTGCCGTCTATTTTGTCGCTCTTGGATCATCTGCCTGAAAGTTCTGCCGGCAAAGTTGATTACCACGCGCTTCAAGTCCCGCGCGCAGAA
>JANOVW010000199.1:0-2397 GCA_031417575.1 Rhodoferax sp.
ATCATTGTGTCTTTGCTGACCAAAGCGCCCGGCAAGGAAATCCAGGAGTTGGTTGAGTATGTGCGTTACCCCAGCCTGGACGGAAAAGTCTCAGCTGGAAGCGCAAGCCACTAATCGCTGAAGTAGCTTGAAAACTGAACCCCGCCCCGAAAGTGGCGGGGTTTTTTTATGGGGCCAGATCAGCGGCCCAGCGCAGCGGCTGAGAACTCTTCAGCTTTTTTGACAGACCGCGCAGATGCCAACAGCAGTTTGATTTCAAGCACTTTTGCTTCAAATTCATCTGAAGTTTTGCAGCGCTCCAACTGCAGGCAAAACGATTCGCTGACAGGCCCCAACCATCCTTCCAGGAAGCGGGCGGCTATACGGATGGATGTTTTCAAATCACGTGGTGGTTGCGAGACCGGGGGCGCTGCAACGGGTGAGGAGGGCGGCACGGCGGTCGCCACAGGGGCAATTGTTTTGGAAGGCGCTGCCGGCGCGGCAGCGGGTGCTACCATTGGCGCGCCCCTTTGGGCATTAGCCCCATCGACGCTGGCTGCAAATCCGCTTTGAATCAATTGATCCAGCAGTTCCATGCCTTGCACGGCATCGGTATTCATCGCGGCCAGTTGCGCAGCGGTCTTGCTGCCGTCCATCATGATCAACAAGGTTCTGGCCCGCGGCACCAGAGTGCGATCCCGTTCCTTGATGGCGACAAGTCCAGCCTCGGTTTTTTTCAGAACACTGGCGGGATTAAGCATGATCAAGCCTTTATTCCAATTGAATGACAACATTCTGTCAGATGTTCTGCCCGATGTTTTGTCAGGCATGCGTCAGTTATACGCAAGTCTGTGTTGGTTTCGTGCAAGTTGAGGTTGGTTAGAGGTCAGGGCAGGTTCAGTCTGTTGTCAAACAATGCGGTTGGCCTTCACCGGAAGGCTGAAACTTTTGACTGGAGACAAACCCCATGGCTAACACTGAGGCAATCAGGCCGATGACCGAGACCGAGAAGACAGTGATCTTCGCGTCCTCGCTCGGCACTATTTTTGAGTGGTACGACTTTTACCTGTTTGGCGTGATGTCAGCGATCATCGCGGCCAACTTCTTTTCCGCGTTGGACGAAAGCACACGCAACATCTTTGTACTGCTGGCTTTTGCAGCCGGTTTTGCCGTGCGCCCTTTTGGCGCGTTGGTGTTTGGACGACTCGGTGACCTGATTGGCCGCAAATACACGTTCTTGGTCACCATCGTGATCATGGGCTTGTCAACATTTTTGGTCGCTTTCCTGCCCACCTACAAAACGGCCGGCATCATCGCCCCCATTTTGTTGATCGCTCTGCGAATGCTTCAGGGATTGGCATTGGGTGGTGAATATGGCGGTGCAGCAACCTACGTGGCTGAGCATGCGCCACACGGACGGCGCGGTTTTTACACTTCCTGGATTCAAACCACGGCAACCGTTGGGTTGATGCTGGCATTGATGGTGATCCTGGGCACACGTACTTATTTCGGTGAAAAAGAATTCGCCGATTGGGCTTGGCGCGTACCTTACGCTTTGTCAGGCATTTTGCTTGGCATTTCGATCTGGATTCGCTTGAAGCTGAATGAGTCGCCCGCTTTCTCCAAAATGAAAGCAGAAGGCAAAACTTCAAAAGCCCCGCTTTCTGAATCTTTTGGCCAATGGAAAAACCTGAAGGTTGTCATTCTGGCCCTGATCGGTTTGACCGCCGGCCAAGCCGTTGTCTGGTACACCGGGCAGTTCTATGCCTTGTTTTTCCTGCAAAGCTTCCTGAAGGTAGATGGCCCAACAGCCAACGTGCTGATCGCTGTGTCGCTCATCGTTGGCACCCCGTTCTTCATCTTTTTTGGCGCCCTGTCAGACAAGATCGGCCGTAAGCCGATCATCATGGCCGGTTGCTTGTTGGCCATCGTGACTTATTTCCCCCTGTTCAACGCATTGACCACTTACGCCAACCCGAAACTGCAAGCGGCGATTCAAAAAGCGCCGGTGACAGTGGAGTCTGATGCAGCCAACTGCAACCTGATTCTCAATTTGACGGGTACGGCAAAATTTACCACGGCCTGTGATTTGGCCCGCGTGTATTTGTCCAACTCAGGCGTGAACTACGATTTGATTACAAAGGCAGGTGCTATTGCCACCGTTAAAGTGGGTGACAAAGCTATCGCTGGTTATGACGCAAAAGCGCCTACAGCCAAAGAAGACAAGCCAAAGTTTGAGAAAGATGTGCGTGCTGCACTGAACGATGCGGGTTACCCCGCCAAAGCTGACCCGATTCCGCTGGGTGGCAGCAACTGGTGGATGCTGGTCGGTATCCTGACCATCCTGGTGATTTACGTCACCATGGTGTATGGCCCCATTGCCGCCATGCTGGTTGAAATGTTCCC
This sequence comes from Rhodoferax sp., assembly GCA_031417575.1. Classification (GTDB taxonomy): domain Bacteria; phylum Pseudomonadota; class Gammaproteobacteria; order Burkholderiales; family Burkholderiaceae_C; genus JANYCG01. Next base: position 2,386 of record JANOVW010000199.1, read on the forward strand.
AACGCGTATCCG
>JANOVW010000200.1:0-4627 GCA_031417575.1 Rhodoferax sp.
AAACCCGGCAACAGAAGTCTTTTTTGCCGCGAAGGGGCATGGCAAATGGCTGGCCGACTTGCAGGGCTTGGCGCGCCAACGGCTCACTGCTTTGGGTGTGACGCAAATATTTGGCAACGATGGCAGCGCCAGCTGGTGCACTGTTGCCAACCCTTCACGCTTCTTTTCGCACCGTCGCGATGCCGCGCGATTGGGCGGCAGTGGCCGCATGGCCGCCAGTATTTGGCTCAGTTAAGTTTGCCGGCGCATCGGTTCCAGCCTGCGGTTCGCATTGCGATGTTGCCAAAGCAGGGCCAGTAACAGGGTTTTGAGCGTCTCGCATTTCGGCTTCTCGCTGGTGCATCATTTCGTTCAACTCCCGTGCCTTGATGGCCCGCTTGCGTGCGGGCGTACCCATGAGGTAAACCACCAGTAGCACAGGTACCAAGCCATAGAGTACAAACGTGACTACTGCGCCAAGTACAGAACCCGTGCTGTTGGTGGCTTCGGCCACAGCCATCATGAAGGCCACGTATAACCAAGCAATCGGAACGATGTACATATGCTTATTTAAAAGATGTCATTTGCGTGAAAGAAAAGTCGACGATACTAGGGTTTATACCAGTTCGAAGGTGTTTCTTCGAAAAATCTGGCCAAAAACCATTCCGCAACAACGAGTGCGCGAGGAGACAGCATGAATCAGCATAACCCTGAATTTTGGGCGAAATCTGCCCAGGAACTGCAACAGACTTTTGCCGACAGCTGGGCTAAGGCTTTGCAGTCTTTCCAGACAACTGACATGGGCCCGCTACGCACCGCCGCTGAAAAAATGATGGGCGCGGCTGGGATGGGAACCGGCACCGGTGCAGCGCCAGGCAATTTGCCCGCGATGCGTTTTGCGCCGGAAAAACTGCAGGCTTTGCAGCAGCAATACATGCAAGAGGCCGCAGACTTGTGGACCAGCAGCTTCAATATTGCAGACAAACCAGCAGCCAAACCGGCCGACAAACGTTTCGCCTCTGACAACTGGGCGAGTAACCCGGTGGCGGCCCTGACCGCGTCAACCTACTTGTTGAACGCGCGTACCCTGATGGCATTGGCCGACGCAGTAGAAGGTGATGCCAAAACCCGCGCGCGCCTGCGGTTTGCTGTCGAGCAGTGGATGGCTGCATCAGCTCCCAGCAATTTCCTGGCCTTTAATGTCGATGCCCAGAAGAGAGCCATTGAAACCAAGGGAGAAAGCATTGCCAAAGGTTTGCAAAACCTGCTGCATGATGTGCAACAAGGCCATGTCTCGATGACGGACGAAAGCCAGTTTGAAGTGGGCCGCAATGTGGCCACCACTGAAGGTGCCGTGGTGTTTGAGAATGAGCTGTTTCAGCTCATTGAATACAAGCCCTTGACTGCCAAAGTGTTTGAAAAACCATTTCTGTTGGTGCCCCCTTGCATCAACAAGTTTTACATACTCGATTTGCAACCGGATAACTCGATGATTCGGCATTTGGTGGCTCAGGGCCACCGCACCTTCGTGGTGAGTTGGCGCAATCCGGATGCCTCTTTGGGTACCAAAACTTGGGACGATTACATTGAAAACGCGGCCATCAAGGCGATTGAAGTGACCCGCGAGATCACCCAGGCCCCGCAAATCAACGCTCTGGGTTTTTGCGTTGGAGGCACGATATTGACGACCGCGCTGGCAGTACTGGCAGCGCGTGCTACGCCAGGCCATACAGCCGGCAAAACGGCCGCCAAAGCTGGTTCCAAATCTGCCCGTTTGGCAGCCACGCCATTGCCGGTGGCCAGCCTCACGTTGCTGACCACTTTGCTTGATTTCTCCGACACCGGTATTCTGGATTTGTTTATCGATGAAGCCTTCGTTGCTTACCGCGAAAAAGAGATGGGCCAAGGCGGGCTGATGAAGGGTTCAGACCTGGCTTCAACGTTTTCGTTTTTGCGCCCCAATGACCTGGTGTGGAATTACGTGGTGGGCAATTACCTCAAGGGCGAAACCCCACCGCCGTTTGACTTGCTGTACTGGAACAGCGATTCCACCAATTTACCCGGGCCCTTCAATGTTTGGTACCTGCGCAACACCTACCTTGAAAACAACCTGGTGAAGCCCGGCAAGGCCGTGGTGTGTGGCGAAACGATTGATTTTGGCAAGCTCGATTTGCCGGTGTATGTGTATGGTTCGCGTGAAGACCACATCGTACCGATTGCCGGGGCTTATGCTTCTACCCAGCACTTGCCGGGCAAAAAGCGGTTTGTGATGGGTGCGTCAGGCCATATCGCCGGGGTGATTAACCCACCGGCCAAAAACAAGCGTAGCCACTGGATTGGCCCAGCCGACAAATTTCCGGCCCAAGTCGACGACTGGATCGCGTCTGCCAAAGAGCACCCCGGTAGCTGGTGGACCGACTGGACGCAATGGCTGAGCGGCCATGCCGGCAAACAAATACCAGCACCCAAAATTTATGGTGATGGCAAAGCCAAATCACAGTACAAGGTGATCGAGCCCGCGCCGGGACGGTATGTGAAGGCCAAGGCCTGATCCCGAATCACTTTTCAAGCAACTTTCGAACAATTTTCAAACTCAGGAGACAAAAATGGAAGACATCGTTATCGTTTCAGCCGCCCGTACTGCCGTTGGCAAGTTTGGCGGCACCATTGCCAAAACCCCTGCCACCGAACTCGGTGCTGCGGTTGTGGCTGAAGTGCTCAAACGCTCGGGCCTTTCCGCAGATCAGGTGGGTGAAGTCATCATGGGCCAGGTGTTGGCGGCAGGTGCTGGCCAAAACCCGGCGCGTCAGTCGGTCATCAAAAGCGGCTTGAACCAGGCCACGCCCGCGCTGACCATCAACGCCGTTTGCGGCTCAGGCCTCAAGGCCGTCATGTTGGCCGCCCAATCGGTAGCCTATGGCGATAGCGACATCGTGATTGCCGGTGGACAAGAAAACATGAGCGCATCGCCGCACGTGTTGCTGGGCTCGCGCGACGGCCAGCGCATGGGCGACTGGAAGATGATTGACTCCATGATTGTGGATGGCCTATGGGACGTGTACAACCAGTACCACATGGGCATTACTGCTGAAAACGTTGCCAAGAAATACGGCATCAGCCGCGATGCGCAGGATGCCTTTGCATTGGCCAGCCAGCAAAAAGCGTCGGCTGCGCAAGCGGCTGGCCGATTTGCTGACGAAATCATGCCCTTCAGCATTGCCCAGCGCAAGGGCGATCCGATCATCTTCAAAGACGACGAGTTCATCAACAAAAAAACCAGCGCCGAAGCGCTGGCTGGCTTGCGCCCGGCGTTTGACAAAGCCGGTGGCGTAACGGCTGGCAATGCCTCGGGCATCAACGACGGCGCTGCTGCCGTGATGGTGATGACCGCCAAGAAAGCCGCCGCCTTGGGCCTCACGCCGCTGGGTCGTATCGCCAGTTTTGCCACCAGTGCCCTGGATCCGGCCTATATGGGTATGGGCCCCGTGCCGGCGTCAACCAAAGCGTTGCAGCGCGCCGGCTGGAACGCACAAGACCTCGATTTGCTGGAGATCAACGAAGCCTTTGCCGCCCAGGCCTGTGCCGTGAACAAGGAAATGGGCTGGGATACCAGCAAGATCAACGTCAATGGCGGCGCGATTGCCATTGGCCACCCGATTGGCGCGTCCGGCTGCCGTATTTTGGTGACCTTGCTGCACGAAATGGGCAAGCGCAATGCCAAAAAAGGCATTGCCTCACTGTGTATCGGCGGTGGTATGGGCGTTGCACTCACCATCGAGCGATAACTCTACATTCATGGCCGTCAGGGTATGTCCCCATGTGGACTGCAGTGTGCGAGCCATTAAAGTACCTGTGAAGCATCATCAGTATTTATAACCAGAAGGAGAAAAATATGAATCAAAAAGTAGCTTACGTGACGGGGGGAATGGGTGGCATCGGTACCGCCATCTGCCAGCGTTTGCACAAAGAAGGATTCAAGGTCATCGCAGGCTGCGGCCCCACGCGGGATCACGTGAAGTGGATTGGTGAACAGGCCGCTTTGGGCTATACCTTTTACGCCTCGGTGGGCAATGTTGGCGCGTGGGATTCCACCGTTGAAGCCTTCACCAAAACCAAGGCTGAACACGGCAGCATCGACGTGTTGGTGAACAACGCGGGCATTACCAAAGACCGCATGTTCTTGAAGATGACGCGCGAAGATTGGGACGGCGTGATCGAAACCAACCTGAACAGCATGTTCAACGTGACCAAACAGGTCGTGCAAGACATGGTAGACAAAGGCTGGGGCCGCATCATCAATATCTCGTCGGTGAATGGCGAGAAGGGCCAAGCCGGGCAAACCAATTACTCGGCTGCCAAAGCCGGTATGCACGGTTTCTCGATGGCACTGGCACAAGAGATGGCAACCAAGGGTGTAACGGTGAATACGGTGAGCCCAGGTTACATCGGCACCGACATGGTCAACGCCATTCGTGAAGACGTGCTGGCCAAAATCGTGGCGACCATTCCCGTCAAACGCCTGGGCAAACCCAGCGAGATCGCCTCGATCATCGCTTGGCTGGCTTCGGAAGAGGGCGGCTACACCACGGGCGCTGATTTCTCGGTGAATGGTGGTTTGCACATGGGCTGAAGGCCGTTGGCTCAGGCT
>JANOVW010000201.1:0-1713 GCA_031417575.1 Rhodoferax sp.
GCACCACATCGGTGCTGGTCAGATGACAAAACGCGATGCCGGGCACGCGCCGCAGAACCGCTTGCGCCTCGTTCAAGCCGCTAGTTTGTGTTTTGGGCAGGTCGATCTGGCTGGTGTCGACGGTGATGACGGCACGTGCGCCAAAGCCAATGCGGGTTAAAAACATCTTCATCTGTTCGGGCGTGGTGTTCTGGGCTTCGTCCAGAATAACGAATGCATTGTTCAGTGTGCGCCCGCGCATGAAGGCCAGCGGCGCAATTTCAATGGTTTGGCGGTCAAACGCTTTTTGCACTGCGTCAAAACCCATCAGCTCGTACAAGGCGTCGTACAAGGGGCGCAGGTAGGGATCAATTTTTTGCGCCAAATCGCCTGGCAAATAACCCAGGCGTTCGCCCGCTTCGACGGCTGGGCGGGTGAGCACGATGCGCTGCACGCTGCTGCGCTGTAAGGCATCGACCGCGCTGGCCACAGCCAGGTAGGTTTTGCCGGTGCCTGCCGGGCCAATGCCAAAGGTGATGTCATGCGCGGCGATCTGATCCAGGTAATGGGCCTGGTTCATGGAACGCGGCTTGAGGTCCAGGCGGCGGGTAGCCAGCGTCGGGCCCTCCATGCCGTCCATTTGCGGATCGCCCGAGAGCATCAGCTGCACAGTGGCCGCGTCGATGGGCCGGGCCGCCAGCTCGTATAGCGCCTGAAGCAGTTCCAGCGCGCGCTGCGCTTCGGCTTTTTTGCCGTCGATCTTGAACTGCTCGTGGCGGTGCGCCACTTTCACGTCCAGCGCTTTTTCGATGGTGCGCAGGTGCGCGTCCAGCGGGCCGCACAGGTGGCCCAGGCGGGTGTTGTTGGGAGGGGAGAACAGGTGTCGGACAATCATGGGTATGAACGCAAATGTGCCGCCGATTGTCGCCCCAAGCAGCGTTGCGTTGGCACCGAATGCAATGGCCGGCACAGGCGCGGGGGCGGTTGCACCCTTGGTGATCAGCCGTTGGCGTTTTGCATTGGCCGTGGGGTTGCTGGTGCTGGGGGCTTGGTACGGCCTGTTTCGAGCCCTGCAAGAGCCCTCGCTGGGCTGGCGTTTCAGCCAAGCGGAAGATGGCAGCGTGCAGGCGCTGCCGACCCGCGCCGGTGGTGTGGCGCTGGCCGGTGTGCTGGCACTCCAAGCTGCCGAAAAAGCCGCATCAGGCACGGCGGGCGGCGCTGCGGGTGAAACGGCAACCGCCCCCTCCGCGTTATTGCCAATTCAACCGCTTCACGTGATCGAAAGCACGGGTATCCACAACGCGTATGCCGACCACAACCGGTTTTTTGATTCACACCGGCGCATTTGGGTTCTGTTGCAAGGCGGGCCGGTGGTGGTGGTGCACAGCGCAGGCAAAACCGAGGTGCGGCCGCGCCCGCGTGGGCTGGATGAACTGGGCCTGCGCTTTTGGTTCCCGTGGGTGGTGGCCTTGTTGTCTTTGTCGGTCGGGCTGGTGTTGTGGGTTTACCGACCGCGTGATTTTGCGGCCCGCTGCTTTCTGGTTTCAAGTGCCGGTTATGCCTTTGGCATGTTGAGCACGGCGGCCTGGGGTTCGCGCCTGTTGACGCAAGAGCCCAGTTGGTGGGCGCCGCTTCACGTGGCCTCCCACGCCGCAACCTTCATGATCGGCTTGGGGCTTTGTGTATTGCTGTGGCGTGTTCCCACGCGGCTGGGTGGCAACTGGCTGCCACTGG
>JANOVW010000202.1:0-22086 GCA_031417575.1 Rhodoferax sp.
AAGATGTGCTGGCCATTGTCAAGTTTGAGCGCAAGATTGTCCGCGCCAACGCCAGGAACCGCACGGGCACGACCACCCATATGGCGAGAGGCTTCAAAGAGTGTGACATGATGGCCCAACTGGGTTGCCTTGATTGCGCAACTCAAGCCTGCCCACCCGCCACCGACAACAGCAACTTCCATTGGCTTTTTTGCCACTTAAATTTGGCCCAACGCCTGAACTTTCCAGGCCAACCAAAACTTGCGCAGCGGTGTCAGCTTGGTTCGTTGGTGGAGCACCTGAAAGTTGTCCCGTTCTATTTCGATGAGCAAGGTACGATAAATACTGGCCATCATGAGTCCGGGTTTTTGGCTTCTTCGATCTGCAGCTGGCAGCATTTGCAAGGCCTGGTCATAGAGACCCAGCGCACGGGTCGCCTGAAAGCGCATGAGATCAACAAAGCGTTCAGACGTTTTGAGTTGTAGTATTTCATGGGCTTTGACGTCAAAGCGCTGCAACTCGTCGATGGGCAGATAAATGCGGCCTCGACGTGAATCTTCGCCAACGTCGCGGATGATGTTGGTCAGCTGAAGCGCTTGACCCAAGGCGTGCGCATATTCTGTGGTCGTATTGTCTGTTTGTCCAAAAATTTGGGCAGCAACTTCACCCACAATTCCCGCCACCAAATGGCAATAGGTCTGTAAGGCCGCAAAATCCAGATAGCGGGTTTGCTGCAAATCCATTTGACAGCCGTCAATGATCGCCAGCAGATGACGCGCTTCAATCCGGAATTCACTGCACTTTGGCATCAGTGCCTTTGTCACCGGATGTTGGGGGTCGCCCGCGAACGCGCGGATGACTTCTGTTCGCCACCATGCCAGCTTGGTTTGAGCAATCGACACATCGGCAATTTCGTCGACAACATCATCGACTTCACGACAAAACGCGTAAAAGGCCGTGATTGCAGCCCTGCGGTGGGATGGCAAAAACAGAAAAGCATAATAAAAGCTGCTGCCTGATGCGGCGGCCTTTTGCTGAACATATTCTTCAGGTGTCATGTCGTAATTGTCACATCCACAGGCTACGCCATGCCATGATGGCAATGTCAACCTTGCCAATAGACGGCCTTGAATGCAGTGTCGCAAAGTTCATTTTTTCAATTTTTTCCAATATCCTCAGCCCACCTTGGACGACAAACCGTAATTCCCATCCAGCGCGGCCTGCAATTCGCTTGCAAAGAGGTGCACCTGCCAACATCATTTGGCGGGCTTCCAAAACACAATTTTTGATCAGTTGCGTTACCGCATGCGGCTGCGGATTGGTCTTTAAATCAGCTCGCGCCACGGAAAACTGTTTACAGGCCGCGTCAGTCAGGTAGTGGCGATGGTTGGGTATGTCACGGCTCAAGTCTTGCCAGAAATTGATCAATTGCAATGCCGTACAGATTTTGTCACTCATCGCGAGTGCCTGGGGCTCCTGAATTCCATAAAGGTGTAGCAGCAGGCGCCCCACTGGGTTGGCGGAGCGGCGGCAATAGTCGAGAAGCTCATCCTGGCTGGCATAGGTGGTCTGACCCCGTGTTTTTGCAATATCTTGTGAAAATGCGTCCAAAAGATCAGTGAGCAAGGCTACCGGCAGTTGAAACTCCTGAATGGCGTGCGCCAAAGGTAAAAACACCCCGGGCCATTTCAGGTTGAGGTGGGCGATGCCCGTGCCGGCTTTGGGGACTTGCGCAAGCTGGTGACGCATGTGTTCCAGTTCTTGAAGCCGGGTTTCTGCAGATGCAGTGCCTTCGTCGGCGATGTCATCGGCGGTTCGGGCAAAGGCGTAAATGGCATAAATCGGCGGACGCAAACGCGCCGGGCATAACCAGGAGGCTACCGGAAAATTTTCGTAGTGACTGGGTTTGGCGGCTTGCATGGTGCTGGAGTTTCCGTTCTTATCGTAGCCGCAGGTTAAAATCGAGGGCTTACCAATTTTGGACGGCCGATTGTCGATCAGCCTTTCGATTTTGCGCGGGTGGCGAAATTGGTAGACGCACCAGGTTTAGGTCCTGACGGTGGAAACACTGTGGGGGTTCGAGTCCCCCCCCGCGCACCAGAAAACTGCTTTACTCCATTGTTTGATGAGGAATAAAAATGTCCGTGACTGTTGAAACCCTAGAGAAGTTAGAACGCAAGATGACGCTGACGCTCCCCGTTGGCGTGATCAAGAACGAAGTTGATAGCCGGCTGAAGCGTTTGGCCCGTACCGTCAAAATGGACGGTTTTCGGCCAGGCAAGGTTCCCATGAACGTCGTCGCCCAACGGTATGGTTATTCTGTTCACTATGAAGTAATGAACGACAAGGTAGGCGAGGCCTTTTCAAACGCCGCAAACGAAGCCAAATTGCGCGTGGCTGGGCAACCGAAAATTACGGAAAACGAAACGGCACCCGAAGGCGAAATGGCCTTTGATGCGGTTTTTGAAGTTTTCCCAGAGGTGAAGATTGGGGATATTTCAGCTGCCAAGCTGGAGCGTTTTAGCGCTTCAGTATCCGATGCGGCAATTGACAAAACCATCGAGATTTTGCGCAAGCAGCGTCGCACCTTCTCGCAGCGCTCCATGGACAGCGCCGCCGCGTTGACTGATCGGGTCACGGTCGACTTTGAAGGCAAAGTAGATGGCGAGGCATTTCAAGGTGGCAAGGCCGACGATTTCCAGTTCATCGTTGGCGACGGTCAAATGCTCAAAGAGTTCGAAACTGCTGTCCAGGGCATGAAGTCGACCGAGAGCAAAACCTTTCAGTTGGCCTTTCCCGACGACTACCATGGAAAAGAAGTGGCGGGAAAAACGGCGGATTTCATGGTGACGATCAAAAAAATCGAAGCCGCGCATCTTCCCGAAGTCAATGATGCATTGGCTAAATCGCTCGGCATTGCCGATGCCAGCGTCGACGGACTACGTTCCGATATCCGGAAGAACCTGGAGCGCGAAGTCAAATTCCGCTTGCTGGCCCGGAACAAGCAGGCTGCCATGGATGCCTTGATTACGGTTGCGGAGCTCGATCTTCCCAAGTCAAGTGTGCAGTCTGAGGTGGATCGTCTGATCGAAGGTGCCCGGGCGGATTTGAAGCAACGGGGCGTAAAAGACGCCGACACGGCGCCGATCCCGGCCGAAATTTTCCAAGCGCAGGCAGAACGCCGTGTTCGTTTGGGCCTGACCGTCGGAGAGTTGGTTCGAAGCCATGCGCTACAGGCCAAACCTGAACAAATCAAGTCGCATATCGACGAGTTGTCGGCAAGTTATGAAAAACCTGCCGAAGTTGTACGCTGGTACTACAGTGATAACCAGCGTATGGCTGAAGTGGAAGCCATCGTGATTGAAAACAACGTGACGCAGTACATTTTGAGTCAGGCAAAAGTTACCGATTCCGAAATTTCATTTGATGATCTGATGGGGCAAAACTGATCTTCAGCATTCAGACTTGCAGTTTGCCAAATGGCCCCTATCTGGAGATGGCAAACTGTTCGACCGAACAATTGAGATAGTCTGTTATCACCTCAGGAGAAATCATGACATTCAGAAGCAACATGGTAGGCAATCAAATGATGGACATTCAGGGCTTGGGCATGGTTCCGATGGTGATCGAGCAATCGGGACGGGGCGAGCGTTCTTATGACATCTATTCACGGCTGCTCAAAGAGCGGGTGATTTTTCTCGTCGGCCCCGTCAATGACCAAACTGCAAATTTGGTGGTGGCCCAGTTGTTGTTTCTGGAAAGCGAAAATCCTGACAAGGATATTTCGTTCTACATCAACTCGCCGGGCGGCTCGGTATCGGCAGGCATGGCGATTTTTGACACCATGAATTTCATCAAGCCCGATGTGTCGACACTTTGCACCGGTATGGCTGCCAGCATGGGCGCATTCTTGTTGGCGGCAGGTGCCAAGGGCAAGCGTTTCTCTTTGCCCAATTCAAAAGTGATGATTCATCAGCCTTCCGGGGGTAGTCAGGGGCAGGCGACTGAAATCGAAATTCAGGCCCGTGAAATACTGAAAACACGCGAGCAACTCAACAAGATCTTGGCGGATCGCACAGGTCAACCCCTGGAGCGAATTGCCCAAGACACCGAGCGCGACTACTACATGACCGCCGACGAGGCGAAAGCCTATGGTTTGGTCGATCAAGTGATTTCCAAACGGGCTTGAAACAGGGCCTTTGCGTTACTGCCATTTTTGTGGCTTCCGAGCGACTTCAAGTTGCGCGGTAAGCCCGGTCAATCAATTCAGGGTTTCCCGGTTCGTTATCATCCGGGAACCCCAATAAACCGGATCATCCGACATGGCTGAAAAAAAAGGCACGTCCAGCGAAAAAACGCTTTATTGTTCTTTTTGCGGAAAGAGCCAGCACGAAGTCAAAAAACTCATCGCCGGCCCGTCGGTTTTTGTGTGCGACGAGTGTATTGAGCTTTGCAATGAAATCATTCGGGATGAGTTGCCCGCTAGCGTTGACCTAAAAGACCCAAGGGGTGATCTACCAACGCCGTCAGACATCAAGGCAAACCTAGACAACTACGTCATTGGGCAGGAGCCGGCCAAACGCATTTTGGCCGTGGCCGTGTACAACCACTATAAGCGGCTTAGGCACAAAGAAAAAGCCAAAAAAGACGATGTTGAGTTAGCCAAGAGCAATATTCTGCTCATTGGCCCAACAGGTTCGGGTAAAACCTTGCTCGCGCAAACCTTGGCCCGAATGTTGGACGTACCTTTCGTGATGGCAGACGCTACGACGCTCACAGAGGCCGGCTATGTTGGTGAGGATGTGGAAAACATAGTTTTGAAGTTGTTGCAGAGTTGCAATTACGACGTCGAACGTGCGCAGCGTGGCATTGTGTACATCGACGAAATCGACAAGATTTCCCGCAAATCAGATAACCCGTCGATTACCCGCGACGTTTCCGGCGAAGGCGTTCAACAGGCGCTCCTGAAGCTGATTGAGGGGACTATGGCCAGCGTTCCGCCGCAGGGTGGCCGCAAGCATCCAAATCAGGACTTTGTGCAAATCGACACAACCAATATTCTGTTCATTTGTGGTGGCGCATTTTCCGGGCTTGAAAAGGTCATAGAAAACCGAACTGCCGCCTCTGGCATCGGGTTTGGTGCCGCTGTTCACAGCAAGGTGGAGCGTAGCCTCACGGAATCCTTCAAAGATGTTGAACCACAAGATCTGATCAAATTTGGCTTGATCCCTGAACTGGTAGGTCGGATGCCGGTGGTGGCCACATTGGCTGAATTGAGTGAAGATGCCTTGATTCAAATCCTGATTGAGCCCAAAAATGCCTTGGTCAAGCAATATGGCAAGTTGCTGGCAATGGAAGGTGTCGATCTTGAAATCCGCCCGTCTGCTTTGCGTGCTATTGCCAAACGGGCGTTGGCCCGCAAAACGGGGGCACGCGGATTGCGTTCCATTCTTGAGCAATCACTCATTGACACCATGTTTGACCTGCCAACATCGTCCAATGTTGAAAAAGTAGTGGTGGACGAATCCACCATCGAAGAAAACAAGTCGCCACTTTTGGTCTATCGCGACGTCGCTAAGAAGGCTTGATATCACTATGCCCGGTCATATTTCCTTGCCTGCTGTTCCCCTCGAGCTGCCACTGTTGCCGCTTCGGGATGTCGTTGTGTTCCCGCACATGGTGATTCCGTTGTTTGTGGGTCGCCCCAAAAGCATCAAGGCGCTTGAAACCGCCATGGAGGCAGAGCGTCGGATCATGCTGGTGGCTCAGAAGGCTGCAGCGAAAGACGACCCGGTCGTCGGTGACATGTTTGACGTGGGATGCATTTCCACCATTCTTCAAATGCTCAAACTGCCTGACGGCACTGTCAAAGTACTGGTCGAAGGGCAACAACGGGCCCAGGTCAATTTGATCGTGGAAGGCGAGACGCACTTTTCCGCTACCGTAACGCCGTTTGAGGCGCAGGCTGAGGCTGCGACCAAAGCCGGCGAAAAAACCAGCGAAGTTGAGGCTTTGCGTCGGGCTGTCATGCAGCAGTTCGACCAGTACGTCAAACTGAACAAAAAAATCCCGCCGGAAATACTGACATCAATCTCCAGCATCGACGATCCAGGTCGTTTGGCAGACACGATTGCTGCGCACCTGCCACTCAAGCTTGACAACAAACAGTCTGTGTTGGCGTTGCCAGACATTCGGGCTCGCCTTGAAAACCTGTTTGGGCAGATTGAGCGCGAGGTTGAAATACTCAATGTTGACAAAAAAATCCGTGGCCGAGTTAAACGGCAAATGGAGAAAAACCAGCGCGATTTCTATTTGAATGAGCAGGTAAAGGCTATTCAAAAAGAGTTAGGGGAAGGCGAAGATGGTGCCGACGTTGACGAGATTGAGAAAAAGATCAAAGCGGCCAAGATGCCCCAGGAGGCCTTGAAAAAGGCCGAAGGTGAGCTGAAGAAACTCAAACTGATGTCGCCCATGTCAGCCGAGGCGACAGTGGTGCGCAATTACATTGACGTGTTGGTGAATTTGCCTTGGTCCCGCAAAACAAAAATCAAACACAACCTGACCAATGCCGAAAAGGTGCTGAACGAAGACCATTTCGGGCTCGACAGGGTCAAGGATCGAATCCTCGAATATTTGGCCGTTCAGCAACGGGTGGACAAAGTCAAGGCACCGATCTTGTGTCTCGTTGGGCCCCCGGGCGTTGGGAAGACGTCGCTCGGTGAATCCATTGCCAAGGCCACTGGTCGTAAGTACGTGCGCATGGCTTTGGGTGGAATGCGGGACGAAGCCGAGATCAGGGGGCACAGGCGCACATACATTGGTGCATTGCCGGGCAAGGTTTTGCAAAGCTTGACGAAAGCAGGGGCCCGCAATCCCTTGTTTCTACTGGATGAAATTGACAAGCTTGGCACCGATTTTAGGGGTGACCCGTCTAGTGCCTTGTTGGAAGTGCTGGATCCCGAGCAAAACCACAAGTTTGGTGACCATTACGTTGAGGTTGATTTCGACCTGAGTGACGTGATGTTTGTGGCGACCTCCAACTCGATGAACATTCCCTCGGCTTTGCTGGACCGGATGGAAGTGATCCGCTTGGCTGGTTATACCGAGGATGAAAAAACAAATATTGCCTGCCGCTATCTGTTGCCCAAGCAGCTGAAAAACAATGGCGTGAAAGATTCCGAGCTGGAGGTTTCCGAAGCGGCGGTGCGAGACATCGTTCGTTATTACACCCGCGAAGCAGGTGTTCGTTCGCTCGAACGCGAACTGTCGAAAATCTGCCGAAAGGTTGTGAAGGCCTTGCTGTTGAAGCAGATGACGCCGAAGGTCCATGTCACTGCCGACAACCTCAATGAATTTTTGGGTGTCCGCAAGTTCAGTTATGGACGTGCGGAAGAGTTGAACCAGGTGGGGCAAGTGGTTGGATTGGCCTGGACCGAGGTGGGCGGTGACTTGCTGACCATCGAAGCGGCCTTGATGCCGGGCAAGGGCGTTATCACCCGCACGGGCTCCTTGGGTGACGTGATGAAGGAATCGGTAGAGGCGGCCCGTACGGTGGTGCGCAGTCGTTCACGCCGCTTGGGAATCAAGGACGATATTTTTGAGAAAAAGGATATCCATATTCACGTTCCGGATGGCGCGACGCCCAAAGATGGCCCCAGTGCAGGGGCAGCTATGACCACCGCCTTTGTTTCCGCTTTGACTGGCATACCGGTTCGCGGAGATGTAGCCATGACGGGTGAAATCACATTGCGCGGCGAGGTAACGGCAATTGGTGGCCTGAAAGAGAAGTTGCTCGCTGCATTGAGGGGTGGCATCAAAACGGTCATCATTCCTGAAGAAAATGCGAAAGACCTTCAGGAAATCCCGGAAAACGTAAAAAACAATCTGGAAATTGTGCCGGTTCGCTGGATTGACAAAGTGCTTGAAATCGCTCTGGTTCGTATGCCGTTGCCATTGCCAGAGGACGAGCCGGTAGTCGTGGCGGCACCCCAACCTGACGCAGCGGCAGTAGCCATTGAACATGTTTTAGGTACGGGAGACGCTATTAAACATTGATCCGATTCCGGTGTCGGCATAACCCCGTCAGCGGACGAATCTGTGAGCGAAAGTGCGCTGTCGGGGGACACCTTCAAAAAAGTGAAAGTTGTCGTGAAATTCATAAATAAGAGCCTCGGTTTTTACGGTATAATTCGGGCTTGAAACGCGGGAATAGCTCAGTTGGTAGAGCGCAACCTTGCCAAGGTTGAGGTCGAGAGTTCGAGACTCTTTTCCCGCTCCAAATTCAGAAAAGGGAAGCCTCGGCTTCCCTTTTTTAATAGGGTTTTGGCAATGGCGTATTCCCGAGATCTAGTTTTCGGCGCGATAGCAAATCGGTTATGCAACGGATTGCAAATCCGTCTAGCCCAGTTCGACTCTGGGTCGCGCCTCCAGCATTAAACCCTTGCTGTTTTAGTAATGGCGGGGCTTTTGTTTAAACTGGTGTGCGCTCTTCGAGCAATCAGCCTCCAGTGCCCGAGTGGTGAAATAGGTAGACACATCGGACTTAAAATCCGCCGCTTCCGTAAAAGGGGCGTACCGGTTCGATTCCGGTCTCGGGCACCACCATTGACACGACCACCTGACAAGACGAATTGGCACCGCGTTCGGGCATAAGCCCAACAAACGTCACTTCCGATATACACTGACCCTGACATGGACCGCAAAAAACCCTCTTTTGACCCACCTTTTGAGATCCACCTCCATGGGCAGGTGCCTTTGCGCCCAGATGTGGTGTTTGACCAGATTCAGGATGCTCTGCGCCCTATCTGGGCCTATGCGGGCGCCCGCTCATTGGCAGATGGTTCGGCCAGCGTTTATGAGGAGGAGCCAGGCATTCGGTTCGAGCCCAAGGATCACTTGTTACAAATCTGCTGGACGGTCGAAGGCGACGATGATTTCCGTCAAGCCTTGGATGAAATGTGCATGAACCTCAATGAGTTGTCGCAGACCGGAACGACGATCGAAGTCACCTTTTACGACACGGCCTTCGACGAAGACGATATGGAGGGAATGAGCGAAGAAATGAGTGAGGAAGAGTCGCGCGACGATTTTGTCATGCTGTTTGTCGGCCCCACGCCAGCTGCCATCATGCAAGTACAGCGAGATTTGCTGGTGCAGGACGTGGTTGGCCTGATGGAGCGCCATTTTGATGGCGCTGAGCTGTCGGGTGTGGTGGCCGAAGTGGACAAACTTTTTGCCCAGCGGTTCGACGCCCTGGTGAACTCGCTGGAGTTGGGTCGCCCGCCGCGGGGTGGCTCAGGCGGTTCGGGTGGTCACGGCGGCCATGGCGGCGGGCGAAAGCCGCGTCATCTTCACTGAGCACTTCGCTGAGCGCTTTCCTGCGCAATTTGGTGACTCAGCGTTTTTCGTATTGCGTACCGCCAAACAAAACTTCGCGCGCTTTTGTGTCGGTAATCGGTTTTCGCAACTCGGCCAAAACTGCGACACCACGCTGTACGGCTGGCCGCTCTGCCAGCCGGTCAAACCATACTTTCAAATGGGGGTAGTCGTTCAAATCCATGCCTTGGTTTGCCCAGTTTCTGAGCCATGGGAAGATGGCGATGTCCGCGATGGAATAGGTGTTACCCGCCACAAATTTGTGTGAAGCCAACTGCTTGTCTATGACGCCGTAAATGCGTTTGGCTTCGTTGGTGTAGCGGTTGATGGCGTATTCGAGCTTTTCAGGCGCGTACAAGCGGAAGTGATGGTTTTGACCCAACATGGGTCCAACGCCGCCCATTTGAAACATCAGCCACTGGAGCACGTCGTATTTTTGACGATCTGTTTTGGGCATGAATTTGCCGGTTTTGGCAGCCAGGTAAACCAAAATGGCACCCGATTCAAAAACAGAAATCCGCTTCCCGTCCGGGCCTTCGGGGTCGACCAAGGCGGGGATCTTGTTGTTCGGGCTGATCTTGAGAAAATCGGGTTTGAATTGATCGCCGGTGCCAATATTGACCGGTATCGCGCGCCAATCCCGCCCAAGCCTGTAACCGCATTCTTCGAGCATTACATGAACTTTGTGGCCGTTGGGCGTGGGCCAGGTGTAGACATCGATCATGGCGGTTGCTTCATTTAATTAAATAAAAAATAGTACAACTATAAAAAAGACAATTTGTTAATAGAGAAATTGCACAATAAGCTATATTTTATATATCAATAATGATTATTATTTGAATGTAAAATATCTAAATATCATTTTTTATAGTAAAAAATATCGTCACCGTACTGTATTTCCGAGGTCACGGTTGAGTTGCAGCGCCTTGGCGGCTAAAACTGCTACGTTCCCCCGCGCTTCGCCCGGGCGTTTACCACCCCCACAGGTCGGGCAGACCGTGAGGGTGTTTGTCACTCAATGGGTTGTCAGCAGCCGCGGGTGATGGGCATTTCAACTTCACGCGGGTTGGCCGCATACTTGCCCAACTCGAGTTTGGCGATGGCATTGCGGTGCACTTCATCCGGGCCGTCGGCGAACCGCAGGGTGCGCGCATTGGCGTAGGCGTACGCGAGCGGGAAGTCTCCGCTCACGCCTCCGCCACCATGCACCTGCATGGCCCAGTCAATCACTTGGCACGCCATATTGGGCGCTACCACCTTGATCATGGCAATTTCGTTTTTGGCCACCTTGTTGCCGGCGATATCCATCAGCCAAGCCGCCTTGAGCGTCAACAGGCGGGCCATGTCGATCTTGCAACGGGCCTCAGCGATGCGCTCTTGGGTCACGGTTTGCGATGCAACGGTTTTGCCAAATGCCACCCGGCTGGACGCGCGTTTGCACATCAGTTCCAACGCCCTTTCGGCCAGGCCAATCAGGCGCATGCAGTGGTGAATTCGGCCGGGGCCGAGGCGGCCCTGTGCGATTTCAAACCCGCGGCCTTCACCCAGCAAGATGTTGCTGACAGGCACTGTGACATCTTTGAACAAGACCTCCATGTGGCCGTGGGGCGCGTCGTCGTAACCAAACACCGACAGTGGGCGAACCACTGTCATTCCAGGTGTACCCGCCGGAACCAGCACCATGCTTTGCTGGGAATGGCGCGGTGCCTCCGGGTCTGTTTTGCCCATGGTGATGTAAATCGCGCAGCGTGGGTCGCCCGCACCACTGGTCCACCACTTGCGCCCGTTGATGACGTAGTTGTCGCCCTTGCGCTCAATGCGGGTGGCGATGTTGGTGGCATCTGAAGAGGCCACGTCAGGTTCTGTCATGGCAAAAGCACTGCGGATTTTGCCTTCCAGCAATGGTTTGAGCCAGCGCGCCTTGTTTTCATCAGACCCGTAACGGGCGATGGTTTCCATGTTGCCTGTGTCGGGTGCCGAGCAGTTGAACACCTCGGGAGACCAGCTCACACGCCCCATGATTTCCGCGAGCGGTGCGTATTCCTGGTTGGTCAGGCCCGCGCCTGCGTAGCCCGAGGCATGGGAGCTGTCGACCGGCAAAAACAAGTTCCAGAGGCCAGCAGCTTGGGCTTTGGGCTTGAGGTTCTCAATCGTCGTGAGGGGTGTCCAACGCTTGCCGGCCGCGGTGTTGGCCTCGATTTCGGCGTGGTACCCGTCTTCAGCCGGATAGATGTAGTCATCCATAAAGCGCAGTAATTTCGCCTGCAGTTCTTTGGTTTTTGGTGAGTAGTCGAAATCCATGGCAGTCTCCGGTAGTAAATATCAAAAAATGAGCGCAACCGTTTGATTCTGGTCTGGTCGGGGGCTCCCGCGCAGTCACTCTAGGGACGGATTGCGTAAAAGGCGAGGGCGCTTGGCCGCTGTCAAAATCTCAAGCCTTCGAAGCAAATTGCCAGGCCAATTGCGCCAAAGGCCTGGCCCCTTGGGCAGACAGTGCCGCTTGCGCGTTGGATGCCGTACCAGCCTCCACGCGTTTGGCAATGCCTTGCAGGATGGCGGCAATCCGGAACATGTTGTAGGCCTGGTAAAAAGCCCAATCGCCCCGAATTTCATCAGGCGTTGCAAATCGGGTTCGTGCGCAATACCGGCGGATGTATTCTTGCTCAGAGGGTATTCCCAGTGCCGCAATATCGAGCCCGCCAATGCCACGGCCCAAGCCCTGCGGGATGTTCCAGGTCATGCAGTGGTAGCTGAAGTCTGCCAATGGATGGCCCAGTGTCGAAAGCTCCCAATCCAGCACGGCAATCACCCGGTTTTCGGTGGGGTGAAACATCATGTTGTCCAGCCGGTAATCGCCATGGACGATGCCCACCATGGTTTCAGATTTGGCCATGGCCGGAATATGGGCGGGTAACCAGTCCATCAAGCGCTGCATTTCCTCAATAGGCTGGGTGAGCGGACCCGCACCATCGGCAGATGCCACGTATTGCTTGCTCCAACGGCCAATCTGGCGGTCAAAATAATTGCCAGGTTTGCCATAATTGGCCAGGCCCCGTTCTGCGTAGCTCACGGTATGAAGCGCGGCGATGACCCGGTTCATTTCATCATAGATCGCATCACGCTCGGCGTTGGATTTGCCTGGCAGCGCCTGATCCCACATCACCCGTCCTTGCATGAATTCCATGACGTAAAAAGCACGGCCAATCACGCTTTCATCTTCACACAGGCAATACATCTGCGGCACCGGAACCTCGCTGCCAGCCAGCCCACGCATCACGGCAAATTCGCGTTCAACGGCATGGGCGGAAGGCAACAGTTTGGCAACCGGGCCGGGCTTGGCACGCATCACATAACTCTGCGACGGGGTGGTCAATTTATAAGTAGGATTCGATTGGCCACCCTTGAACAGTTCTGCCGAAAGCGGGCCTTTGAAGCCAGGCAGGTTGGCCGTCAGCCAATCGGTGAGCGCCTGTACGTCAAACTGGTGCTGCTGGGCAACTGGTTTGGTGCCGACAAACTGGTCAAAGGTCTCTTCTGAGTTTGGGTTGTTCATGGTCAACTGTCTGAATCAATGATGCGCATCAGTATTTCGCGGTTACGGATCACCAGGCCACCGGGTTCAATGCGAATCGCGTCTTCGCGTTCCATTGATTTGAGTTCCTGGTTGACGCGTTGGCGTGAGGCACCCAACAACTGCGCCAGTTCTTCTTGCGCCAACTGAAGGCCAATGCGAACCTCGCGGGCATCTGAAAGGCTGGGAACCCCGTAGCTACGAACCAGGTGCAGAAGTTGTTTGGCCAGGCGCGCCCGAAGTGGCAAGGTGTTGAGGTCTTCGACCAAGCCAAACAGGATGCGAATACGCCGGGCGTGCAAGCGCAGCATGGCTTCGTACAATTCTGTGTGGGTGGAGAGAATTTTCCGGAAATCGGCTTTGGCGACACACAGAACCGTGGTGTCGCCATGCGCATAGGTGTCATGGGTGCGACTGTCGCCGTCGAAAATGGACACGTCGCCGAACCAGATGCCTGGTTCGACATAGGTCAATGTGATCAGTTTGCCAGACAGCGAGGTTGAACTGACTCTCACGGCTCCGCGTGCGCAGGCAATCCATTCTTCAGGGGAGTCGCCCCTTGCAGAAATCAACTCGCCGTCTTTAAAGCGTTTGACATAAGCGCAACGCAGAATATCGTGCCGTAACGAAGGCGAAAGCGACGTAAACCAGCGCCCGGAATTGATGGCTTCGCGTTCTTCGACAGTCAGAATGGGTTCGTTCATGAGATCGGGGAATAATAGTCAATCGTAACGCGCCAGGCGTCAGGCTTCGACATGCATCAAGCTCAAGCCCAACGCGGCGCGGCGCCGCAACCACGGGCTGGGGCGATAACGCGGATCACCGTAAACCGTCTGCATATTGAATAAAACCTCCAGCACGCTGGCACTTCCGTACAAATCGCCCATCGCAAGTGGCCCATGGGGGTAACCGAGCCCCAGGGTGACGGCGGTTTCCAGGTCTGCCGGCGAGCAGATGGCCTGTTGGCAAATATCCGCTGCCACATTCACGATATGCGCAACCACCCGTTGCGTCACAAATCCGGCACTGTCGCGGATCACACTGACGGCTTTGCCATCGCGGGCAAACAACGCGTGCGCCGCTTCACGCATGTCGATTCGGGTGGCTGGGTTGGTGGCGATAACGCGTCGTTTGGTTGCTGCATCGGCGATCAGCATGTCGATGCCGACTGTTCTGCTGGGGTCGAGGCGATCAACCGCTGCAAGCGTGGTCACGTCAAATCCGAGCGGCGCAACCACGATCAGGGCTTTTTCGGTTGGAAGTGTGCCGGTTTCGATGACGGCCCCCAGGTTCTTGAGTAGCTGCAGGAGTTCTGCGCGCCGTGCCGCACGCGGCGAAAGCCACACCGCAGGTACCTGTTCGACGGGTGGCACGGCTGGTTCGGCAGGAATTTGCATGGCGCCATCCACATAGCGGTAGAAACCTTCACCAGCTTTGCGACCGATCACACCGCCCGCTACCCGTTGGGCAGTAATGACACTGGGGCGATACCGTGGCTCACCATAATATTGCTGATAAATGGATTCCATCACAGGGTGTGAGACATCCAGCCCGGTGAGGTCCAGCAACGCAAACGGGCCGAGCTTGAAACCAGCTTGATCCTTGAGAATCCGGTCAATCGTCACGCAGTCGGCGACATTCTCAGCCAAAATTCGCAACGCTTCGGTGCCGTAACCCCGCCCCGCGTGGTTCACGATGAAGCCGGGCGTATCTTGTGCAGACACCGGTGTATGGCCCATTTCGCGGGCATAGGTTGTCAGTCGGTTGCAAACCAAAGGGTCGGTTTTGAGGCCGGCAATCACCTCCACCACCTTCATCAGCGGAACCGGGTTGAAAAAGTGGAATCCGGCCAAGCGGGCGGGATGATTCATTCGAGAGGCCAGCGCAGTGATCGAGAGCGACGATGTGTTGCTGGCGATCACCGCTTGAGGCCCGAGCAAGACTTCCAGCTGGGCAAACAGGTTTTGTTTAATGTCCAGCTTTTCCACGATGGCTTCGATGACCAAATCGCAAGCACTAAGGTCGCCCAACGTTTGCGCGCATGTCAGGCGCGCGGTCAAGGCCTGGCGTTGATCGGCCGACAAGCGGCCTTTGTCGTGCAGCTTGTCCCATTGCTCGCAAACCGATTGCTTGGCGGCCCGCGCCGCTGTAGGCGAGGTGTCGAAAATAGTGACTTGGCTGCCAGCCTGCGCCGCTATTTGAGCAATGCCGCGCCCCATGGCGCCAGCCCCTACGATTCCCACATGTCCAAAAGTAATGCTCATGACTTCATTATCACGGACTGGCAAACGGCTGGTTTTCCCGTTTGTCAGCCGAAGTCCGGCATTTCCCTGGATGTCAAAGTTGTGAGCAGCAAGCAACAATGCGCCGCCATTTTTGAGCGAGAATCAAGCCAAAATTACAGGATTCAATGTGAACCGTAGAAACAAGATTCTGGGCTTGCTGCTGCTTGTCAGCGCTTTGGACACCTTTGCCTTGACCCTGGGGCGGGTGCGAGGCGCTGCCTTGGTCGGGCGGCCGCTTGATGTGAGCATCGCCGCCCAGCTCGCCCCCGAAGAAGCCGCCGGCACACTTTGTGTAGAGGCTGATGTTTTCCATGCTGATACCCGGCAGGACAGTTCCCGCGTGCGTGTGGCGGTCGAACCCGGTGCAGGGCAGACGGCCAATATCCGTGTCACGTCGTCGGTTCCGATTGACGAGCCGATGGTGACGATTTACCTTAAAGCGGGTTGTGAGCAAAAAATAACGCGCCGGTATGTGTTGTTGGCTGATGTCGCCAGCGAACCTGCCGTGCCCGTTGCCAGTAATCAATTGCCATTGGTGTCTGCACCTGCAGTTACTGCTGCCGTTGCACCCCTGCAGCCATCAAGTATGCCGTCAGCTGCACCCGCGACATCAGCCACTGCGGAAACGGTCGCCGGGGCGTCTGTTGCCCAGCCCAGCGGCACCAATTTACCGCCACCTCAACCGGTGGTTACCATGGCGCGGCCGCAACCCGCGCCGGTGAAATCCACGACCCCCAAGGCCCCCAAGCCGGTGGCTGTTACGCCACCAACAGGATTGCCGCCTGCGCCAAAAGCGGCGGCCAAACCAGCGCCACAGCCCAAAACTGTGCCGAAACCCGAGCCAGCTACTAAGCCGATCGCCGACGAAAAAGCGCAGGTTGGACGTGGTGCAGGCCAATCGAGGCTCAAACTGGATCCCTTGTCCAGCCTGTCTGACCGGGTAGCCACGCTGGAAACCGCAACGCCAGCGCCGTCGCCTGAATTGCAAAAAGAAATCCAGCGCGTTCAGACACTTGAAGACAGTGTCAAGGCGTTGGTGGCATTGGCCGCCAAAAATGAGGCCAGCATGATGGACATGCGCAACCGTGTTCAGCAAGCAGAAGCGGAGCGGCTGCCGATCGCTTGGGTTTATGCATTGGGTGCTTTGGTACTCGCTTGCCTGGGTGCTATTGGATGGCTTTGGACCCGATTGGCGAGGGGTTCCAATGGCCGAACAGAGCGTGACGACTGGTGGAGCGGCTCCAAAGGGGCACCTTTGGCTGCGCGCGGCGACCGGGGTGCAGCAGCAGGGCCGTCTAATTTTGCGCCTGTTCAGGGTTCCGGCCAAAGTGCACCGCAAACACTTCGGCGTGATGGACCCGCTTCTGGTTTTGGTGACGGTACAGCCGCTACTATGGCCAACCAGCGCGCCCGCCCAGTCCTGCGGGAAGACCCCGAATCACAAATGGATGTGAGCCTGGTCGAAATGAGCGAGTCGAATTTCGACAACCTGATGCAGTCGGGCCAGGCCCACAGCGGAATCCGCAAGGGGCCATTGCCGCGTCAGGCAGACGCGCCGCCGACACGTTCGCAACCGATGGAAATGGCTCGTTCCATCAATTCCGACAAAGTGTTTGACGTTCGCCAAAAGGCCGATTTTTTTGTTTCATTGGGTCAGACCGATCAGGCGGTGCGGGTTCTGGAAGACCAGATCAACGAGAGTGGCGAAACCAGCCCCTTGTTGTACCTGGCTTTGCTGGACATCTTGCATAGCCTGGGCTTGCGTCAAGACTATCACCAGTTCAAAGAAGACTTCAATCTGTTGTTTAACAGCCGGGTACCTGAATTCACTGCGTATGGGCAGGAAGGCCGCAGCCTGGAGGAGTATCCCCAAGTGTTGGCGCATATCACGGCGTTGTGGCCGACCCGTAAAGCCCAAATGGTGATTGAAGCCTCGATCTTCCGTGATACCCTGGATGAATCCAGCAAGCCTTTTGATTTGGCGGCATTTCGTGACCTGTTATTGCTACATGCGATAGCCCAAACCAATGCGCGCGGCGGAGTGGGCAGTTCGGATTTGGCACCATTGGCCGCAGGCCTGTCCGAGTCGGCTGCCGTGCGCCAGGTTGCTGCCCCGTTGTTAACGGTGGATATCCCGCTGGAAGCCCGTGGCGGATTGCTGCCCATGCCAACGCCTAGCACGAGTGGTACCGATTTGGACTTGGACCTGAACGACCTGGTGGCACCCAGTGTGCTGCCATCTGAGCCAGAGAGCGTGTCAACCGAGTTTCCGGTCATTACGCCACCACCTGCGCCTCAGGGCCTGGTTGACAACAATTTCCTGAGTTTTGAGACCAACAATACGGTTCAGTACAGCCTGCCCAAACCCAAGGTGTAGGCCGCAAGAAGCCGGTTTTAAGACGGGCTCCTTGAGAGGCCGGATATTACTTACCGACGAACCTGTAGTGCCGCCGGGTTGACGATGTTCGATGGCGTACCGGTTATGAAGTTGATCACATTATGAAATGCTGAGCTGAAATACAGTTCGTAGCTGTCTTGCTCAACGTAGCCAATGTGTGGCGTACAAATGCAGTTCTCCAGGCGTAACAACGCGTGACCCTGCAAGATGGGTTCGTTTTCAAAAACATCCACAGCGGCCAGCCCGGGCCTGCCACGGTTTAAGGCGGCAATCAGGGCATCTGTCTCGATCAGTTCAGCGCGGGATGTGTTGACGAACAAAGCGGTTGGCTTCATTCTCGACAAATCGTCAAGGGTAACGATGCCCCGGGTTTCTTCATTCAGGCGCAAATGCAAGGACAGCACATCACATTGCGCAAAAAAATCTTCGCGGCTGGTTGCCACCTGTAGGCCATCTGAAAGGGCCCGATCCCGCGACCCATCACGACCCCAAACCACCACTTCCATACCGAACGCTTTGCCGTATCCCGCCACGATTTGGCCAATCTTGCCGTAACCCCATATCCCCAGAAACTTTCCACGCAACACAGTACCCAAGCCGAAGTTGGGCGGCATGGATGCGGCCTTTAAGCCCGATTGTTGCCAGGCCCCGTGTTTCAGGTTGCCCACGTATTGAGGCAGGCGTTTGACCGCCGCCATGATGAGCGCCCAGGTCAATTCTGCGGGCGCCCACGGTGAACCTGCCCCTTCGGAGACTGCGATACCGCGCTCTGTACAGGCTTGAATGTCAATATGCCCACCAGCGCGCCCGGTTTGCACAATCAGTTTTAGTTTGGGAAGTTTCTCAATCAACGCACGGGTGATGTGGGTGCGTTCACGAATCAATACCACGACATCGGCGTCTTTGAGGCGAATCGACAATTGCCCAAGTCCTTTGACCGTGTTGGTGTAAACCTTGGCAGGGAACTGATCCAGTATGGACGCACATTTGAGCTTGCGAACGGCATCCTGGTAATCGTCAAGAATCACAATATTCATGTCGATATTGTGCCTTGGCGCAGAGCCGGGCGAATACGGTTAGCATCGGCGTCTTTGTTTAACTACCGGGAACATCCTTCATGCCGATATCAATGTCTTCAGCCAGCGTGCCCGTTTGTATTTCAATGCTGGGAAACCTGAGCTACCTGCTAGACAAGCTGCAGCTATTTGTTGATGAAAAAAAATGCGATCCGAATGCGTTGCTGCACTATCGCATGGCTCCCGACATGTTGCCGTTCATGCGGCAAATTCATATTGCGTGTGATGCTGCCAAAAATGGCATAGCCCGAATTTCAGGCGTGGATGCGCCAAAATTTGACGATACGGAAACAACCGTGGCCGAGTTCAAGGCGCGAATTCAAAAAACGATTGATTTCCTGAATACCGTACCGGCTGACAAGCTGGACGGAACGGAAGACAAAGACATCACCTTCCCGGTTGGCAAAGACACCCGAACCATGAAAGGAGAGGCCTTTTTGAAGCATTGGATGCTGCCCAACATGTACTTTCACATCACCACCGCCTACTTGATTTTGCGCCACAACGGTGTGAACGTGGGGAAGCGGGATTATTTGGTGGGTGCGGCTGCCAGCGCCTGACACCCTAAGCTGGATGGGTGTGGTGCCAAAGGAATCCGGCAACGCCTCACCCCGTTTTTTCTATACGAGCCGCTTTTGAACCTGAATCGCACAAACCAGTGCCACCTCGGGCCAGCGCCGCTTCAATGCAGCGCTGCTTCCTGGGTGGCCAAGCGATCAAGCTCTGCGCAAACATCTGCCATACGGCCAGAAATGACCATGCGCCCGACGCTGGTGCGCGACTGCCCTGTTTCTTGAACCCGCACGACCCGTACGGCTCGCGCCGCACCCAGGCACGCATTAGCTGGTTGAATAGCTGATTTATCAGCGGGTAGGCGAGCCATTTGCTGTGGTTTTATTACAGGCAAAGGAGCGAACTGGCTATGGCGCAAGCTGGTCTGTTGCATGGGTTTTAGCCCGACAGGGGTGCCGTCTACCAACCAGCGGCAAAGCCCTTGAAAGGATGCCCCTAGTGAGCGGGCAATAGACGGGCGTAAAAAAGGGTAAGCAGGGGCGCGTGAAAGGGTGCGTGCGCCAAACGAAGGTGCGGGGATCCGTGTGGATGTCATCAAATGGCTCCGAATTCGGGCTTTATCAACAAGCAAAATGGCAATATGGGGCAATATGGGGTAAGGGGGCTGTGCCTACATCAGCATGGTGTTGCGAATCAGGCCAACGGCCAGGCCTTCGATTTCAAAGGGCTCGCCGGGCTCTACCACGATCGTTTGAAAATCAGGGTTTTCAGGGTGGAGCTCGATCAGGTGTTTGTTGCGTTTGAACCGCTTGACGGTTACTTCTTCACCTAACCGGGCCACCACGATTTGGCCATTTTTGGCGTCTTTGGTGGTTTGCACCGCCAGCAGGTCACCATCCATGATGCCCGCGTCTCGCATCGACATGCCGCGTACTTTGAGCAAATAGTCGGGACGGCGCTGGAACAGGCTGTTTTCGACGTAATAAGTTTGGTCGACGTGTTCGAGCGCCAAGATGGGCGAGCCCGCAGCCACACGGCCGATGAGTGGCAGCGCCAATTGGGCAAACCCTTGCAAAGGCAGCGAAAATTGTTTGAAGCGGGATTCGTTGATGGACCGAAGCGCTTCGCTTTTGAGACGAATGCCCCGGGAGGTGCCGCTGACCAGTTCGATCACGCCTTTTCGCGCCAGGGCCTGCAAATGTTCCTCAGCAGCGTTGGCTGATTTAAAGCCCAACTCGGTGGCGATTTCGGCACGTGTGGGTGGGGCGCCGGTGCGGGCAATGGCGCTTTGAATAAGATCCAGAATTTGTTGCTGGCGGGCGGTGAGTTTCACCTGGATGCTTGGCAGATCAATCATGGCGGTTCCTTTCCTTTTAACGATTCAAAGCTGTTCACAACGATTTGAAAACTGTTTGGATAACCAGTAACTGTATTTTTAACCAGCTTTTTACTTTATGCAAGCTTTTTTTGTAAATAATTTGGAACCCGCTGATGCCACCGTGGTGGTGTTGGGTACGGGTGGCACGATTGCCGGTACCGCCGCGACTGCGCAAGACGTTTTGGGCTACACCGCCGGGCAGGTGGGCGTAGCGGCGCTTTTGGATGGCGTGGCAGGGCTCTATTCGCTGGACTTTGGAGTGGAGGCGGAGCAGGTGGCACAGGTGGATAGCAAGGACATGGACTATGCGGTCTGGCAGCACTTGGCGCAGCGCATCGAGCACCATTTGCAGCGCAGCAACGTCGTTGGCGTGGTGATTACCCACGGTACCGATACGGTCGAGGAGACCGCTTTTTTCCTGCAAGCGGTTTTGCCGCGTTCGTTGGTGGCCGACAAGCCGGTCGTGTTGACCTGTGCGATGCGGCCCGCTACTGCCACCGATGCTGACGGCCCTCAAAACCTGCTGGATGCGTTGCGCTTGGCCTCAGGCCAGCCAATGCGTCAAAGCGCACCCTCATCGCCCGCAGTCTCCTCAACGCCCGCCTTACGCGGCGTCGTGGTGGTGTGTGCGGGCGTCGTTCATTCGTCTCGCGCTGTGCAGAAAGTTCATCCGACGCGGCTCGATCCGTTTGATTCAGGTGATGTGCCCATTTTGGGTCGTATCTCGCCCCAGGGCGTCTACGAAGCAAACCTCCCGCTTACACAAGAGTTTTCCGAAGAGGTTGTGCAAGAGGCTGGACACAGCGAAGGCCGTGGTTGGGCGCAGGAGCGTTCATTCGTTTTGCCCCCATCCAGGCCATGGCCACGGGTGGAAATCGTTTTGAATCACGCTGGGGCTGGCGGGGCCATGGTGGATGCGTTGATGGCGCAAAACGCAATGTGCACAGACCCGATTCGTGGGCTTGTGATAGCTGGCACGGGCAATGGCTCGGTGCGCCAGTCATTGCTGGCTGCCTTGTTGCGCGCCCAAGCGCAAGGTGTCAAGGTGGTGCGATGCAGCCGCTGTGCGACTGGGTCGGTGGTGGCCGTTGCAGGGCACCCTTTGCCAGACATTTCCACCTTGTCGCCAGTCAAAGCCCGCATCAGGCTGATGCTAAATCTGATCGCGCCGTCTTCCAGCCCCTGCATACCCAAAGTGTAGGCAAGGACAGGTGTCGCAACGTAGCATGCCAAATAGCTAATTATTTATAAATAAAAAATTATTGAAGTAAAAAAGTGATTTTTTTAACGTAATAATTGCACAGTGTGCAATATTTAGTATAGTAAAAATGATTAATTATTATACAATATAATAATTTATTAAATAAAATTTAAATTATGTATCGTTGGTCCCGCAAACTTAATGTGCTAACGCCTCAAACGCTCGGGTTTTGATTGCTTCAACGTCACCCACGCCACTGATCTTGCGGTACTGCGGCGCCGCTGTTGGCGCTGCTTTGGCCCATTTGGCG
>JANOVW010000203.1:0-1902 GCA_031417575.1 Rhodoferax sp.
GCTGGCCTTGGGCGCTTGCCACGCACCGCATCAGGCACCCCAAGATCTGATCAAAAGTTACGACCGCGTTTTTGAACCAGGATGGGATGCCGAACGCAGTGCACGCCTGGCGCGGCAAAAAGCGCTGGGCATTGTGCCGCCGGGCACCGAGCTGCCACCCCGCAATGACGCGGTAAAAGCATGGGAAGCCGTTGGCACCGATGAAAAGCGCTTGTTCATCCGCCTTCAATCAGCTTATTCGGCCATGCTGGAGCACGCCGACGCGCACATTGGCCGCTTGATGGAATTCCTGCAAACCACGGGTATGGTTGACAACACACTGGTGTTGATCCTCTCTGACAACGGTGCCAGCCAGGAAGGCGGCCCGCTGGGCATGGTGAACGCGATGGGGCCCTACAACCTGCGGCCAGAAGACATGGCCGAAAAAATACGCCGGATCGACGACATCGGTGGCCCGGACACCCACACCAACTTTCCGCTGGGTTGGGCCATGGCTGCCAACACGCCATTGAAGCGGTACAAGCAAAACACCCACGGCGGCGGCATCAGAGACCCGCTGGTGGTGGCCTGGCCGCAGGGTATTGCCGCGCGGGGCGAATTGCGCCATGGATTCCGGCACGCGTCAGACCTGGTTCCCACGGTGCTGGATATATGCGGCTTGCAAGCACCCAGCCATATCAACGGCGTTGCACAAATGCCTGTCACGGGTGAAAGCTTCAAACCCAGTCTGGCAGACCCGCACGCGGCCGCGCGGCAAACGCCCCAATATTTTGAGATGTTTGGCCACCGCGGCATTTGGCAACAGGGCTGGAAAGCGGTGGCATTTCACCCCATCGGTGCGCCCTTCGACAATGATGTGTGGGAGCTCTATCACCTGGACGAAGACTTCGCTGAGAACCATGATCTTGCGGTGCAGCATCCCGACAAACTGGCTGCGCTGCAGGCCTTGTGGTGGCAGTTGGCACAAGCCAACCAGGTTCTGCCACTGGATGACCGCTTTGGTGCGCGCTTTGCCGACAGCGCCCGGCGTTACCACGCCAGCCGCCATCATTTTGTGTTTCATGCGGGCATGGGCCATTTGCCCACCGATGTGGCGCCTGATGTCCGCGCCCGCGATTACCGCATTGAAGCCGACGTGCTGATTCCACCGAAGGGCTGCGAAGGTGTTTTGCTGGCACACGGCGACGCTACCAGTGGCTACAGCTTGTACCTGCAAGATGGGCATCTGGTGTATGACCAGAACATTGGTGGGGTTCACCAAATCCTGCGATCTGCCAGCAAAGTACCGCCAGGTCGCCACCAACTGGCGCTGGACATGGTACTGGGCCCTATGGTTCTGACACCTCCACTGCCGCGTATGGGTCGTGTGATGGTGCCGCAAAGCCGCGTCGGACACCTGCTCGTCGACGGTGCCGAGGTTGGCAGCATGCCGTTTGCCTTTGGTTTCACCATGATGGTGTCTTGGTCGGGCCTGGACATTGGGCGGGATCGCAGCAGCCCGGTCTCGCACTACACCGCGCCGTTTGAGTTCACCGGCAAACTGTTCAAGGTGACCGTCGATTTGAAGCCCCAACGCGGGCTCGATGGAGATGCCGTCGGCCAGGTTGAAATGGCTCGCCAATAATCACTTGCCAACGGTCTCACGGCTTGTGGCTTGCAGCCAACCAAACAATTCGGGCCTGATCTGGCTTGACATCGCCACGGATTAAAAGTAAGATTCTTACCGAATATGGTAAGAATTTAAATTGAAACCGGGGGCAACATGAAAATCACCAGCAAAGGCCAGGTCACGATTCCGCAGGCGGTGCGCGAGCAAGCCGGTTTGCTGCCGCACAGCGAGGTTGAATTTGAGGTGCGGGCCAAAGTCGGAACCACCGGCGAGCTGGAGGTCATCATCCGGCC
>JANOVW010000204.1:0-14514 GCA_031417575.1 Rhodoferax sp.
CATCAAAGGTGCCGGGTACTCCGACAAGGCACTTGACCGCCCGGTGATCGGCATCGCCAACACGGGCAGCGCCTACAACCCCTGCCACGGCAATGCACCCCAGTTGGTCGAAGCCGTCAAACGCGGGGTGCTGATGGCGGGTGGATTGCCAATGGATTTCCCCACCATCAGCATCCATGAAAGTTTTGCCTCGCCGACCAGCATGTACCTGCGCAACCTGATGTCGATGGACACCGAAGAAATGCTCAAGGCGCAACCGATGGACGCCGTGGTGCTGATTGGCGGCTGCGACAAAACCGTACCCGCGCAGTTGATGGGCGCAGCCTCTGCTGGTTTGCCGGCCATTCAGCTCATTACCGGCTCCATGCTGACCGGCTCACACCGCGGTGAACGGGTGGGTGCCTGCACCGATTGCCGCCGGTATTGGGCCAAGTTCCGCGCCGAAGAAATTGACGCCGAAGAAATTGCCGACGTGAACAACCAGCTCGTCGCCAGCGTTGGCACCTGTTCGGTGATGGGTACGGCCAGCACCATGGCGTGTATTGCCGAAGCCTTGGGCATGACGGTACCCGGCGGCGCTTCACCGCCCGCCGTTACGGCAGACCGCATCCGCGTGGCTGAGGAAACCGGTGCGCGCGCCGTGCAAATGGCCATCGACGGGTTGACGATTGACAAAATCCTCACACCTGCTGCGTTTGAGAACGCCTTGCGTGTTTTGTTGGCGATTGGCGGCTCGACCAACGGCCTGGTGCATTTGGCGGCGATTGCCGGGCGCATGGGCCTGGATCTGGATTTGCCCGCACTGGACCGCATGGGCCGCGATACCCCCGTTTTGCTGGATCTCAAACCCAGTGGCCAGCACTATATGGAAGACTTCCATCATGCAGGCGGCATGGCCACACTTTTGCGCGAGCTGAAGCCTTTGCTGAACCTGGATGCGCTCACTGTCACGGGTCGCACGCTGGGTGAAGAACTGGAGGCCCAAGGCCCCGGCTTCAAACAAGAGGTGGTGCGCCCCTTCAACAACCCCATTTATCCGCAAGGTGGCATGGCGGTTCTCTACGGCAACCTGGCTCCTGGTGGCGCCATCATCAAACAATCGGCCGCCGACGCGCGGCTGATGGAGCACGAAGGCCGTGCCGTCGTGTTCGAAAACGCAGCCGACTTGGCCGCGCGCGTTGACGACCCGAATCTGGACGTAACCGCCGATGACGTGTTGGTGCTGAAAAACATTGGCCCCAAAGGTGCGCCCGGCATGCCCGAAGCGGGCTACTTGCCGATCCCGATCAAACTCGCCCGGGCCGGGGTGAAAGACATGGTGCGCATCTCAGCCGGCCGTATGAGCGGCACCGGTTATGGCACCATCGTGCTGCATGTCACGCCTGAATCTGCGGTAGGCGGGCCGCTGGCGTTCGTGCGCAACGGCGACCGCATTCGGCTGTCGGTCAAAAACCGCGAAATCAGCCTGCTGGTGTCGCCCGAAGAACTGGCGCAACGCCAGCAAGCGCAACCGGTCACGTCGCCCACCGCCAAGCGGGGTTATAAAAAGCTGTTTTTGCAAACTGTCACCCAAGCCGATCAAGGTGTGGATTTTGATTTTTTGCGCAGCGACGCGGCCAACGGCAAAATTCCCCGGAACTGAGTTTGCTTCAGGTTTTTCCAATTTCACGACGGTACAACCACCATGTCACTTGCACCTTCTGGCCGCATCGGCGGCGTTCTTTCCCCAGTTCTCACACCTTTCAAACCCGACCTGGAACCCGACGTGCCGCGTTATATCGCGCATTGCAAATGGTTGATCAGCAACAACGTCGGACTGGCGATTTTTGGCACCAATTCAGAAGCCGCCTCTTTGTCGGTGAGTGAACGATTGGGCCTGACCGATGCGCTGCTGGCCGCCGGGGTACCGGCCCACCGGATGATGCCGGGCACCGGTGCCTGCGCCTTGCCCGATGCCGTAGCCCTGACGAAACACGCCGTAGCAAACGGAGCTGCAGGTTGCCTGATGTTGCCGCCGTTTTATTACAAGGGCGTCTCGGATGAAGGCTTGTATGCCTATTACTCAGAGGTGATCGAACGTGTCGGTAACGCGAAACTGAAGGTTTATCTGTACCACATACCGGCTGTATCAGGTGTCCCGATCACCCTGAAGTTGATCGAAAGGCTGCGCAAGCGCTACCCCGATACCGTGGTCGGCGTAAAAGATTCATCCGGCGTGTGGGAGAACACCCAGGCCATGATCGACCAATTCGCCAAAGATGGTTTTGATGTCTTTCCGGGCAGCGAACTACCGCTCACGCAGGCTTTGGCGATTGGCGGCGTGGGCTGCATCAGCGCCACCGCCAACGTGAACCCGGCCGGCATTCACGCCATCTACGCCGCGCGCGGCACGCCCGAAGGTGCGGCGTTGCAGGCCAAAGCCGACGTGATCCGCAAAATCTTCCAGGCGCTGGTGATGATTCCGGCCATGAAGCGCATGGCCGCCGAATTTTCAGGCCAGGCCGATTGGGGCATTGTGCGGCCACCCCTGACGGCGCTGGATGACGCAGCGGCACAGCATCTCAAGACCCAGCTTCAGGCAGCCGGTTTCGCCATGCCGGGTTTTCCGGGGATTTGAGGGGCGGCACCGACCGTCAAAAAAAGGGTCTTGCACAACATGCTTGACCGGATTGAAATCACCCGAAACAAAGAATCAACCGATCTTTTGGAATCGGGCAACCGCTTTGCTGCCTGTCGCGTCAGCGATGTTCACGTTTTCTGAAAACATGGCCGCAGGCCTGACCCACAAACCCCGTGCACCGTACAACGCGCGGTACAGCGTCATGGGCTCCAGTGTTTCGCTGTGGCGAACCGTGTCAATCACATCGTACAGCCCGCCTTTGTAGTGCTGGTAGCGGCCCGGCGGGGTTTGAATCAAGGGTGGCAGGTCACCGTCGGTGGGTGGGGTGTTGAGCGTCATCTGACTATTTTCCGGCAAAAAATAGCATTCGCCTCTTCGGATACGCAGTAGCGGTCCGATATCTCAGGGGGAGAGGCGCCCATGGGACAATCCGGCTTATGCACCCCAAAGTTCTAGTTGACGTCTGCAGCGATTTGCTGCGACAGGTATTGGCCTTCCAGCATCCGGCAGATGCTGTTGTGGCGCGCTTTTTCCGCGAAAATCGGGGATTGGGGCCGCGTGAAAGGGCAACTTTGTCTGAAGCTGTCTACGCCGTGCTGCGCAACAAGCTTTTGTTTGACCATTTTTCACCCAGCGGAACCGGTGCCAAAGAGCGGCGTATGGCTATTTTGGGGCTGGGTTTGTCGCAGGGCAGTGCACGTGATTTCCTCAACGGGGGGCTGAATGACCTGGAAAAGAGCTGGCTCCAACAGTGCGATCAGGTCGACCGGGCCAATCTGATGGATCGGCATCGTCATAACTTGCCCCAGTGGTTGGTCGATGCCTTGCAAAGCCAGGGCATGCCACCCTCGGGACCGGAATTCTGGTCGTTGGTGAAAAGCATCGGCGAACAGGCCCCGCTGGATTTGCGGGTCAACGACGTCAAGGCCAAGGTCGCTGACGTTCAACTCGCGCTGACCCAGGCCAATCTGAAGGTGACAAAAACGGCGTTTTCACCTTTGGGCTTGCGTTTGCAGGGCAAACCAGACTTGAGCAAACTGGCCGAATTCAAATCGGGTGCATTCGAGATTCAGGACGAAGGCTCCCAGCTCTTGTCTGTGTTGCTGGATGCCAAACGCGGCGAAATGGTGGTTGATTTTTGCGCCGGCGCGGGTGGTAAAACTCTGGCCATTGGCGCTGCGATGCGCAATTCCGGGCGCTTGTATGCATTTGATACGTCAGCCCATCGGTTGGAAGCCTTGAAACCCAGGTTGGCCCGCAGTGGACTCTCGAATGTTCACCCGGTCGCAATTGCCCACGAGCGCGACGACCGCATCAAACGCCTGGCGGGCAAGGTCGACAGGGTGCTGGTCGATGCGCCTTGTTCTGGCTTGGGCACCTTGCGTCGGCATCCCGATTTGAAATGGCGCCAGACGCTCAAAACCGTTCAGGAGATGGCGGTCTTGCAGGCGGCCGTCCTGAAAAGCGCTGCCCGGATGGTCAAATCTGGTGGTCGGCTGGTGTACGCCACCTGCAGCCTCTTGCAACAAGAAAATGAAGACGTTGCCTTGGCTTTTTCGCGGTCAAACCCGGAATTTCAGCCACTGGCCGTGAGTGCCTTGTTGGGAGAACTTAAAGTCAGTGGCGCTGAAGCCCTTTGTACGCCGGCGGTCTTTGTCGATGAAACCGCGCCTGAAACCAGCATCGACTTTCTCAGATTGTGGCCGCATCGGCACCAAACGGACGGTTTTTTCGCGGCTGTTTGGCAGAAAATATAGAAAAATACGAACTTTTAGCGTATTTTAAGTAGTCGATGCCGTTGAAATAACAGAAATAGGCCATAATTAACCATCAAGCGGCCTTTCTTGCTTAAACAGTTGAGAAGACAAAAAACTGACTTTTCAAAAGCAAAAGCACTGGCCCTTTTTCGTGCAAACCCTTAAAATGGGGACTTCTGGCGAACCGACAAGGCTCGCCTTATTTTTATAAATTCTTTCTTTGCGAGACGCAAGCACCATGTATCTTCCCGACTGGACCGTTTTGAACGCCATCGTTGAGTGGCTGGCCCGTGGCATCTGGAATATCTCCTGGTGGCAAATGATCTTGTTCACGTTGGCGCTGACGCATATCACCATGATCAGCGTTACCGTTTATTTGCACCGCCATCAAGCGCACCGCGCGCTTGATCTGCACCCCATTGCTTCACATTTTTTCCGGCTGTGGCTGTGGCTGACCACCGGGCAGGTCACCAAAGAGTGGGCCGCCATTCACCGCAAACACCACGCCAAATGCGAAACGGCGGAAGATCCCAACAGCCCGCAAATTTACGGCATCAAAAAAGTGCTGTTCCAGGGTGCCGAGTTGTACCGGGCCGAGCAAAAAAATGCTGAAACCATGGTGAAGTACGGCCATGGCACACCCGATGACTGGCTTGAGCGCAATGTCTACACCCGCTTTTCCTGGCAAGGCGTTGGTGTGATGATGATCATCGACCTGGCCTTGTTTGGCATGGGCGGTCTGGCTGTATGGGCGATGCAAATGGCCTGGACACCCATCACAGCGGCTGGCATTATCAACGGGGCAGGGCATTTTTGGGGGTATCGCAACTTCGAAGCATCTGACTCCAGCACCAACATTTCACCCTGGGGCATCATCATTGCCGGTGAAGAGCTGCACAACAATCACCACACCTATCCCACGTCGGCCAAGTTGTCGGTCAAGCCCTATGAGTTTGACATCGGCTGGATGTACATCACCATCATGCAGGCGGTTGGCCTGGCCAAAGTCAAGAAAACGCCGCCCCGACTGGCGTTTGGCGACGTGCGCCCGGTAGCCGATATGAACACCCTGGAAGCCCTGATTTCCAACCGGTACGAAATCATGGCCGGATACGCCAAAGAGATGCGCAAAGCGTTTGACCAAGAGGTGGGTGCGCTGAAAGCCCGCACCGCCGATGCTTCTGTGGTTAAAACAGCCCAGCGTTGGCTGCACCGTGATGCCGACAAAGTGCCAGCTTCTGCTGTGGCACATCTGGCGACGGCGCGGGCTGCTTCACCCGTTCTGGACAAAATGGTCACCATGCGCGAGGAACTGCGCCAGATGTGGTTGAACACCTCGCATTCGCGTGAGCACTTGGCCGTGGACCTCAAAGACTGGTGCCATCGCGCCGAGGCCAGTGGCATTGCCGCTTTGGAGCAGTTTTCCCTGAAACTGCGCGCGGCCCGGGCCTGATTCAACGCCAAGCTTGGCTTGGTGTTGTTGCAGATGCTGTCAGGTCGCCGTCGCGCATGGTGCAGGTTTGAACAAAAACTGGCACAAAAAAAACCCGCTTTACAGCGGGTTTTTTTATGCAGATCAAGCGCAAATTATTTGAGCTTGGATTCTTTGTAGTCCACATGCTTGCGAGCCACCGGATCAAATTTCTTGATCAGCATTTTCTCGGGCATGGTTTTCTTGTTTTTGCTGGTGGTATAAAAATGACCGGTACCGGCTGTGGATTCCAGTTTGATTTTTTCGCGTCCGCCTTTGGTTGCCATGGTAATTGTCCTTGTGCCTAATGGGGTTGGTGAGCTTGAACGTTAGCTTGGAGCTTTGGCGAAACGCTTAAGCTTGGCCACGAGCGCGCAAATCGGCCAGCACCGTATCGATGCCGTTTTTGTCGATCAGACGCAAGCCCGCATTGGAAATGCGCAGGCGCACCCAACGGTTCTCGGTCTCAACCCAGAACTTGCGGTATTGCAGGTTGGGCAGAAAACGGCGCTTGGTTTTGTTGTTGGCGTGGGAAACGTTGTTTCCAACCATGGGGCCTTTGCCCGTAACTTCACATACACGTGCCATAGAGGTCACTCCTTAACCAGCCACAACAGCAGAATTTGCCGTGGCCTCACCTCGCCAATTAAAGGGTGGCGGTTACCCGTATTGGGTAACTCTGTTGAGTCACCCATTTCTTGCAGTTTCCTGCAAAGCCTTTGATTATAGGCGAGTTTTATTGCTCCAGAAAACGTTGGGCATCCAATGCAGCCATACACCCCGTGCCTGCGCTGGTGATGGCTTGCCGGTAAATATGGTCTTGCACGTCGCCGGCTGCAAAAACCCCCGGTACGCTGGTCATGGTCGCCATGCCTTTGAGCCCGGACTGTGTGACGATGTATCCACCCGCCATTTCAAGCTGTCCACTGAAAATTTCGGTATTGGGAGCATGGCCAATCGCGATGAAGCAGCCTTTGAGGGTCACGTCTTCGGTGCTGCCATCTTTGGTATTTTTAAGGCGTATGCCGGTGACGCCAGTCGCGTCTCCCAACACTTCGTCCAGAGTCTGGAAGGTTTTGAGTACGATTTTTCCGGCAGCAACCTTCTCCATCATCTTGTCGATCAGAATGGCTTCGGCCTTGAATTTGTCGCGGCGGTGAACCAGGTAAACCTTGCTGGCAATGTTGGATAGGTACAAGGCTTCTTCTACCGCCGTGTTGCCACCACCCACCACGCAACAGATCTCGTTGCGGTAGAAGAAGCCATCGCAGGTTGCGCAGCCAGAGACGCCTTTTCCCATAAAAGCAGTTTCAGATGGAAGGCCCAGGTATTTGGCCGATGCTCCGGTGGCGATGATCAGCGCATCGCAGGTGTAGTCGCCACTGTCACCCTTGAGCGTAAACGGGCGTTTGCTGAGGTCGACCGCACTGATGTGGTCAAACACCACTTCGGTGTTGAAGCGTTGTGCGTGCTCGAGAAACCGCTGCATCAGATCCGGGCCTTGCACTCCGTGCACGTCGGCCGGCCAGTTGTCGACATCGGTCGTGGTCATCAGCTGGCCGCCCTGGGCAATGCCGGTGATGAGCAGCGGGTTCAGGTTGGCGCGGGCCGCATAAACGGCTGCGGTGTAGCCGGCAGGGCCGGAGCCCAGAATCAGTACTTTGGCATGGCGGCTGGCGGGTGGGTTGTTTGTCATGAGGAGGTCTGGTGTGAAATGAAGCGGCCGCGATCAAAAACTAGGGAAAGCCGTGAAATGAAAGCCCTTAAGCCGTGTATATTTTGAGGTTAATCGAGAAGTGAAAAGAAAAAGACTGAGAGGAATGCCAAAAACTTGGGCAGGCCGTGTTCAAAAAGTGGCCTCTAACGAGAGGGTTTGGATAGGGTTTGCCAAGCACGCTTCCATAACCGAGGTGGCATTTGAAGAGCAGAAGAAGGCATTTCCGGAAATGCAAATTATAAAAAGTATTCTTTTTGTTGACTGTGCTGGAAGGAAGAACCCATGTCGATTGTGACGAATTTGGATCTTATTCGCCGCGTACCCCTGTTTGCGAACCTGACACCTGCGCAGGCCGAATCGCTGGCCAACGCCGTTGACAAGCGCCGTTTCAAGCGCGGTGAGTTGATTGTCGAACAAGGCAAAAATTACGAAGAGCTTTATATCATTTTGGCTGGGCGTGCCCGGGTGGTGGTGACTGACAAAAAAGCCCGCGAAGTGATTCTGGCAACCCTTCAGCCCGGCGATCATATTGGTGAAATGAGCCTGATTGACCAAGAGCCGCATTCGGCCAGCGTTGAAGCCGAAATGCAGACCGATGCGCTGGTGCTCGCCGGTGCAGATTTCACACGTTGCCTCAAAGACAACCCGGCCATGATGCAATCGGTGATGCGGGGGCTGGTACAGCGTTTGCGCAGTGCCGACCGCAAAATCGAATCGCTGGCGCTGATGGGAGTTTATGCCCGCGTAGCCAATGTTTTGCTGGAAAGTGGCGTGCCGTTGACGGGCTCCAACAATGTGCGAACCATTCGCGACAAAATCTCGCGTCAGGACATCGCCAAAATGGTCGGTGCCTCGCGCGAAATGGTCAGCCGCGTGATGAAAGACTTCGAAGAGCAGGGGTTTATTGAAACCAAGCCCGATGGCGCGATCTGGGTCAAAGAGCGCCGATTAAAGCCGAGGTAGCTGAAGTGTCAGGGGCAGTTTGCTTCACAATGCTGCCTTGATGACTTACTCTTTAAATACGCTGAATTCGACAACCGAGGCGCAGGAAACGGCGCGCCCTGCCTGGCAACGGTTTGCCCTTGAAATTGCACTGGTTCTGGGGGTGGTCGCCCTAATCGTCTGGCTGCTGGCCTTGTTGACTTATTCCCCGCAAGACGCGGCCTGGTCGACTTCTGGCGGCGGTGCCGTGCCGGGCACATCGTTGGGCGGTGAGCCGGTGGTTCACAACCGGGCCGGCAAGCTGGGTGCCTGGGTGGCAGATGTGAGTTATTACCTGCTCGGTTATTCCGTCTGGTGGGCTGTGGCCGCTGGCATCAAGGCTTGGTTGGCGACACTGGCTAATTGGATGCGTGGGCTGGAGCCCCTGCCCGTGCCCGCGTCGTCTCTGACGGCCCATACGGCACAGGGAGGTGGTTATCAACGCCACATGCAGCCCATGCAGGCACCCGTGGCTCCCCGTACGCGCCTGCAAACATGGGGTGCCGCGCTATCCAGCAGCCGTTCAGCCTTCTGGCTGGGCCTGTTGTTGCTGCTGGCGTGCAGTGTTACCTTGGAATGGTCGCGGCTGTATCGCCTGGAAGCAAGCCTGCCGGGGCATGCCGGGGGCGTTTTAGGCTACCTGGTGGGTGCAGCGGGTGTGAAATGGCTCGGTTTCACCGGTTCGGCCTTGGTCGCTATTATGTTGGGGGTTGCCGCAGCCGCCGTGGTTTTTCGTTTTTCCTGGGCCCATGTAGCCGAGCGCATCGGGGCCCTGATTTATGAGTTCGTTCAGTCGCGTCGCGCCAAGCGCGAAATAGCGCAAGATCTGGCGCTGGGTGAACAAGCCGCGCGTGAGCGCGAAGAGGTCGTGGTCGAGCAGCGCGAGGAAATCGCCGTGTTGCACCCGGTGCCAGTTCAGATTGAACCGGTCATGGTTGAACTGCCCAAGAGCGAGCGGGTTGCCAAGGAGCGGCAAAAACCGCTGTTTGTCGAGTTGCCCGACAGCAAACTACCCCAGGTCGATCTGCTCGATGGTGCGCAACAACGGCAAGAAACGGTAGCCCCCGAAACGCTGGAAATGACCAGCCGGATGATCGAGAAAAAGCTCAAGGATTTCGGCGTTGAAGTCAAGGTGGTGCTGGCACAGCCCGGCCCGGTGATCACGCGTTATGAAATCGAACCCGCCACGGGCGTGAAAGGTTCGCAAGTGGTGGGGCTGGCCCGCGATTTGGCCCGCAGCCTGAGCCTGGTGTCGATCCGCGTGGTAGAAACCATTCCCGGCAAAAATTACATGGCGCTGGAACTTCCCAATGCCAAACGCCAGTCGATCAAGCTGTCTGAAATTCTGGGCTCGCAGGTTTATAACGAAGCCAAGTCGCTGCTGACCATGGGCTTGGGCAAAGACATCATCGGCAACCCGGTGGTGGCCGATTTGGCCAAAATGCCGCATGTACTGGTGGCGGGTACGACGGGTTCAGGTAAATCAGTGGGCATCAACGCCATGATTTTGAGCCTGCTGTACAAGGCTGATGCGCGCGATGTGCGTTTGTTGATGATCGACCCGAAGATGCTGGAGATGTCGGTCTATGAGGGCATTCCGCACCTGCTGGCCCCAGTGGTGACCGACATGCGCCAGGCTGCGCACGGCCTGAACTGGTGCGTGATGGAGATGGAGCGCCGCTACAAATTGCTCAGCAAAATGGGCGTGCGCAACCTGGCCGGGTACAACACCAAAATGGACGATGCCAAGGCGCGCGGCGAGATCATTGGCAACCCGTTTAGCCTGACCCCCGAATCGCCCGAGCCGCTGGACCGCCTGCCGCACATCGTGGTGGTGATTGACGAGCTGGCCGACCTGATGATGGTGGTGGGCAAAAAAATCGAAGAGCTGATTGCCCGCCTGGCGCAAAAAGCCCGGGCTGCCGGCATTCACCTGATACTGGCGACCCAGCGCCCCAGCGTGGACGTGATCACCGGCCTGATCAAGGCGAATATTCCCACGCGGATTGCCTTCCAGGTCAGCAGCAAAATTGACAGCCGCACGATTCTGGACCAGATGGGCGCCGAAGCCTTGTTGGGCATGGGTGACATGTTGTACATGCCCAGTGGCACTGGCCTGCCGATTCGCGTGCATGGCGCGTTTGTCAGCGATGAAGAGGTGCACCGGGTGGTGGCTTACTTGAAAACCCAGGGCGAGCCCAATTACATCGAGGGTGTGCTGGAGGGCGGCACGGTAGACGGGGAAGACGGCGCTGGCCTCGATTTGAACGGCGGCGCTGGGGGTGGCGGCGAAAAAGACGCGTTGTACGACCAGGCGGTCGAGATTGTTTTGAAAAACCGCAAAGCCAGTATTTCGCTGGTGCAACGCCACCTGAAGATTGGCTACAACCGCGCCGCGCGGCTGGTTGAAGACATGGAAAAAGCCGGCCTGGTGAGCAGTATGAGCAGCAGCGGCCAGCGCGATATTTTGGTGCCCGCAAGGGCGGAATGAAAGGCGATCTGATGCGTGTTTTGACCAAGCTTGGCGTGTTGAATAGTCGTCAAATTGTTACATTTTTAGTAGCAGGTTGTGCAATTGCTGCTTCAGCCCAGACCGCAAGTGGCTTACAAAGCCTGGAAGCGTATGTCAAAACTGCCAAAACAGGCCGCGCTGATTTCACCCAGGTGGTGACCTCGCCGCCCAAAGCGGGGCAGGCACCGCGCAGCAAGACCTCGACCGGCACGTTTGAATTTGCACGGCCCGAGCGTTTCAAGTTTGTCTACAAAAAACCGTTCGAGCAAACCATCGTGGCCGATGGCAAAACCTTGTGGTTGCACGATGTAGATTTGAACCAGGTCACGGCGCGCAAACAAGCCCAGGTGCTCAGCGCCTCGCCAGCCGCGCTGATTGCCACCGCCACCGATCTGAAAAGCCTGCAAGCTGATTTCAACTTGGCGAATGCGGCGGACCAAGACGGCCAGGTGTGGGTGTTGGCCACCCCCAAATCGAAGGATGGGCAGGTACAAACCGTGCGCATCGGGTTCAAAGGCCCCACCTTGGCAACGCTCGAAATTCTGGACAGTTTTGGGCAAAACTCGCGCATGAGTTTCAGTGCTGTTCAGGTCAACCCGGCGCTGGACGCCAGCACGTTTCAGTTCAAGCCACCAGCGGGGGTGGATGTGGTGAATCAATAGCTGAAAATTAAATAGATACGCCATGGTGTTGCAAAAAGCCGTCGCAAACGGGGCGGACAGGCCGCCCGGCGCGGCTTGGCGCAGGCTCTCGTTGTCTGCACGTGAAGAAGCGTATTCGCCCAGCTCTTGTATTGGCGGCAATTACCTGCCGTTTGTGAAGGCATATGCCGTTCAAAGCCAGGCGGCCCGCGCCGAGAGTTTGGCCATGGGTGCACGGTGGCATGCGCTACGTTACGGCGCGCTGCCTTCCCAGCGGATCGATGTGTGTGTACCCGCCTCAACCAAGCTTGCGACTCAAACGCCTGCAAATCGCCAACCCGGCTTGCTGGTGTTTATCCATGGCGGTTATTGGCAAGAACTCAGTGCGCAAGATTCGCTGTTTGCCGCTGCTGGTTGCGTGCGCCAAGGTGTGGCTTTTGCGGCGATCGATTACACCCTGGCACCCCAGGCCAGCGTGGGCGACATCATTGCCGAATGCCGGGCTGCGCTGGTGTTGTTGGCGCGTGAGGCCGGGGCCTTGGGGTTCGATGCGCAAAATATCGTCGTTGCGGGCAGTTCTGCCGGGGCCCATCTGGCGGCCATGGTGGCCTTGCCAGGCTGGAAACCTTCCGGCGGCGGTGTGGCGCCAATGGTTCGTGCGGCGGTGCTGGTGTCAGGCATTTACGAGTTGGAACCGCTGGTGGGAACCACCATCAATGCCGCGCTGGGGCTCAACCCCGCCACCGCGCAGGCGCACAGCCCGGCGTTACTCCCGCTGGCCGGATTTGCGCGCAGTCTGGTGGTTTGGGGCGACAACGAAACCGGCGAGTTCAAGCGCCAAAGCCACGATTTTGCGGGGCAACTCGTGGCCGGGCAGTCCGTCTGCGACGTACTAGAGGTCGCCGGGCGCAATCATTTTGACGTGATTCTGGACTTGGCAGACGTTTCTACCGAGCTGGGTCGCCGTACCCTGTCTTTTTTAAACGAGGATAAAACATGAGCGTCCTTCCGCTCGGCCGACCCACGCCGGGCCAGGTGGCCGGCAAAGCCACGCCACGCGGCAAGTTTCCGCACTTCAAACGGGCGGGTGATTTTATTGACGTCTCGGGCACCGGTTGCCGCATCCGCAACTGCTGATTGGGATCAAGGCGATCGCCTACAAACCGTTGAAATGAACTTGTTTCGCGGCTGCCGCAGAGGATGACAGGGCGCCCTGGGCCACAATATTGACCCATGGCAACCGTCGCGCAAAATCTTCCCCCTTTGGCCGAGCGCCTGCGCCCCCAAACCCTGGGTGAGGTTATCGGCCAGCAGCACGTGCTGGGGCCGGGCATGGCGCTGCGGGTGGCGTTTGAATCGGGCCAACCGCACAGTTGTATTTTGTGGGGGCCACCGGGCACGGGCAAAACCACGATTGCGCGGCTCATGGCTGGTGCGTTTGCTGCGCAGTTCATTTCCATGAGTGCCGTGTTGGGCGGTGTCAAAGACATCCGCGAGGCGGTGGAGCAGGCCCAAGTGTGGCGCGGCCAAGGCCGCCGCACCCTTGTGTTTGTGGACGAGGTACACCGCTTCAACAAAAGCCAGCAAGACGCGTTTTTGCCGCATGTCGAAAGCGGCCTGTTCACCTTCATCGGCGCCACCACTGAAAACCCCTCGTTTGAAGTGAACTCGGCGTTGCTGTCTCGGGCCGCGGTTTATGTGCTGCAAGCCCTCACGGTAGATGATCTCAAGCGAATCGTCGCCAAATCTGTTTCGATACAACCATCACCTGCTATTGAAAGCGAAGCAGTTGATCTGCTGGTTGCGTATGCCGATGGAGATGCCCGCCGCCTGTTGAACACGCTGGAGACGCTTTACGTCGCTGCACAGCACGAGGGCATTGGCGACATATCGGCAAACTGGCTCAAAAAAGCGCTGGGCGAACGTATGCGGCGCTACGACAAAGGCGGGGACCAGTTTTACGACACGATTTCGGCCTTGCACAAATCGGTACGCGGCTCCGACCCGGATGCCGCCCTGTATTGGCTGGTGCGCATGCTCGATGGCGGTGCCGACCCGCGCTACATGGCGCGCCGCCTGGTGCGCATGGCCAGCGAAGACATTGGCCT
This sequence comes from Rhodoferax sp., assembly GCA_031417575.1. Taxonomy (GTDB): domain Bacteria; phylum Pseudomonadota; class Gammaproteobacteria; order Burkholderiales; family Burkholderiaceae_C; genus JANYCG01. The sequence goes on from JANOVW010000204.1 coordinate 13,808, forward strand.
GGCCGACCCGCGCGCCTTGCGCCTGGCACTCGATGCCGCCGAAGTGTATGAGCGTCTGGGCAGCCCCGAAGGCGAGTTGGCCTTGGCTGAATGTGTGATTTACCTGGCGGTTGCGCCCAAATCCAATGCGGTTTACAAAGCGTTTAATGCGGCCAAAGCGCTGGTCAAACAAGACAGCACACGGCCGGTTCCCATGCATCTGCGCAATGCGCCCACGAAGCTGATGAAAGCGCTCGACCATGGAAAGGGTTACCGCTATGCCCATGATGAGGCAGGCGGTTTTGCCGCCGGCGAAACCTATCTGCCCGATGGACTTGAAGCCGCCACTTTCTACCAGCCAGTTGAGCGAGGGCTGGAAATCCGCATTGCTGAAAAAATGCGCGAACTGCGCAGCCGCAACCAGGGCACATCACCGGCCGGCTGAAGCACGAAATACGGGTCGATTTCACTGGGGATTTCACTTCATAAAGCCCTGTTTTGCGTGGCTACAATGCCGCACCTGCACTGTCGTGCAGCGCGAAAATCAACGAGGAGAATGCATGAATACCTTGATCCAACAGATCATCAACGGTCTGGTACTGGGCAGCATGTATGCCCTGGTGGCGTTGGGTTACACCATGGTGTACGGCATCATCAACCTGATCAACTTTGCCCACGGTGAAGTGCTGATGGTCGGAGCCCTGACCAGCTGGACCATTATTGGCCTG
>JANOVW010000205.1:0-5350 GCA_031417575.1 Rhodoferax sp.
GTCTCGCCGCCGTCTGCGCCCAATGTTTTTTTCTTTTAGCTCACAAAATTTTCAGAAATTTGAAAATTACTATCTGTTTTCTTTTTATCTGAATTATATATAGGTTTATATACCCAAACTCACGTTGTTTTCCTTGCCAAATACTACCCAAACTCTCGTTAATAACACTCAAAGAACTACCCGTACTCTCGTTGACAACTCTAACTATCACAGCTATATTTATTTTGTGATAGTTGATAATAGATTCAAAATCAATTATTTAAGTATGGATATTTTAAAACTTTAATTCACAAAATTGCCGTTATCAACATTCATAAACGCCATTTTTATACCAAATTATGGCTTAATTTGCCTTAAAAACACTTTTATGTATTCAATGACGTCCAAATAAAAGTGACTAACATCGGCAATGGCCTTTTTATATCAAACCACCCGGAGACCCTGTCATGAGCCAAACTGCTGCCCAACTACCCGCCCGTTATGACCATGTGGGCAGCTTTTTGCGCCCCAAATTTTTGCTGGATGCCCGCGAACAAAAAGCCAAAGGCGCGATCACCGCCGAGCAATTGCGCCTGGTGGAAGACAAAGCCATCAGCGACATTGTGAAGTTCCAGGAAGACGTGGGCCTTAAGTCCATTACCGATGGCGAGTTCCGCCGCACTTACTTTCACCTCGATTTTCTGGAGCAGCTGGGCGGTGTGAAGGTGGGCGAAGCCACACTGGCGATTGGCGCAGACGGTAAAGAACACCTGGTGCCGCCAGCGATTCACGTGGTCGACAAAGTGACCCACGCCAAACAAATCCAGCTGGCCGATTTTGAATATTTGAAGTCGCAGGTCAGCGCTGGCCGCACGCCCAAGGTCACCATCCCCTCGCCCACCATGCTGCACTTTCGCGGTGGCCGCGCCGGCATCAGCCGCACCGCCTACCCCGAGCTGGAACCCGTGTTTTATGAAGACGTGGCCAAAGCCTACGGCGACGAGTTGCGCAGTTTGAGCGCCGCGGGTTGCAACTACGTGCAAATGGACGACACCAACCTGGCTTACTTGTGTGACGAAAAAATGCGCGAAGCCGCCAAAGGCCGGGGTGATGACCCGAACGAGCTGGCCCACCGTTACGCCAAGTTCATCAACTTGGTGGTGGCACAAAAACCAGCCGGCATGACGCTGGCCATGCACCTGTGCCGGGGCAACTTCAAAAGCACCCACGCTGCCAGCGGCAACTACGAGCCGGTGGCCGAGGCGTTGCTGTCTGAGATGAACATCGATGCTTACTTCATGGAATACGACGACGACCGCAGCGGTGATTTCAAACCCCTGCGTTACCTTGCCAAGGGTAAAACCGTGGTGTTGGGTTTGGTAACCACCAAGTTCGGCACCATGGAGAACAAAGACGACCTGAAACGCCGTATCGACGAAGCTGCCAAATACGCACCAATGGAGCAGTTGGCCCTGTCACCCCAGTGCGGCTTCAGCAGCACCGTGCATGGCAACGACATCGCCGTCGAAGCCCAACGCGCCAAATTGCGTTTGGTGATTGAGACGGCGCAAGAGGTTTGGGGTTGATTCGACGCAGGTCTGACCCATCAGACATCCCAGCGGATGCCTGGCTGGCGCCCTAACTAACCAAACAAAGGCCCGAATGACAACTGGTTGTCTACCCGGCGCGTCAGGGTTTCGCGATGCAGGGGTGACAAAGCCGCCAGGCGGGCATCGGCCAGGCGCATGGTCGTCATCAGGTGATCTGGGCTGGCAGCGAAGGCGATTCGGTTGCTGCTGGCATCACACTGCACGGACCATACCGCGCCATCAAAGGCGCGGCTCAGGTTTTCCAGGACGGGCTGGTATAGCGCTGGCTCACCTTCCATATTGAGCGCCAGCACGCCCTTGGGTGCAAGCAACGCGCGACAAGCGGCAAAAAAACGGCGGCTGCTCACGCTGGCCGGGGCACCATCGAAGTGAAACGCATCGACCAAAATCGCGTCCTGTCGTAGCTTGGCAGTTTGCACGAAGGCAGCGCCATCGGCCTGCACCACCCGAAACCGTTCGCTATCGGCTGGCACGCAAAACCGCTCCCGCAGCGCAATGACATGCGGGTTGATCTCTACGGCGGTGATGTCCGCCAGCGGGAAGTGTTGATGGCAATATTTGGCCAACGAGCCACCGCCCAGGCCCAGCATCAGCAGGCGCCGGGGGTTGGAGTTGAACAGCAGGCAGCGCATCATCACGCGGGTGTATTCAAGCTCCAGCGCGTTGGGTGCTTCCAGGCGCATCGCGCTTTGCACGGTGGCCATATCGAAGCGCAGCTCCAGCAGGCCATCGGTTTCTTGCGCCACGGCCCGCATGTGCGCAGGGTCTTGACGCGGCAAAAAGTCCAGCGCTGGCATGTCGTCTGCGCCGCTAGGGGGGTCAGCTAAAAAAGTGCGCATGGAGTAAAGTCATCTTAAATCAACCCAAGGACTTCCCGAATGACCTTTTCCGCGCCCACCCACGGCCTGCAACTTCGCACCCTCATCAAACCCAGTGGCGAGCTGGAACTGACCTTGGCCACGGTGGAAACGCCCACGCCAGGGGCAGACGAGGTTCTGATCCGCATTGAAGCCACGCCGATCAATCCATCGGATATCGGGCTGCTGTTTGGCGCTGCCGATATGTCGGCGGCCCGTTTTGGCGGCACGGCAGCGGCCCCGGTGGTCACTGCACCGGTGCCTGAACGCGCCATGAAGGCCATGGCGGGGCGGCTGGGTCAATCTCTGCCGGCGGGCAATGAAGGTGCCGGTACGGTGGTAGCTGCAGGTGCATCAGAAGCCGCTAAGGCCTTGCTCGGTAAAAAAGTATCGGTGATCGCCGGGGCGATGTATGCGCAATACCGCACCGCCAAGGCCAGCCAGTGCCTGGTGCTGCCTGCAGATGCCACAGCGGCTGACGGTGCCTCGTGTTACGTCAACCCGCTCACCGCACTGGGTTTTGTAGAGACCATGCGCTTTGAGAACCACACGGCCATCGTTCACACGGCCGCGGCCTCCAACCTGGGTCAGATGTTGCTGAAAATTTGCCAGAAAGACGGCATCCAATTGGTCAACATCGTGCGCAAACCCGAGCAAGAAGCCGTGTTGCGCGCGCTGGGTGCGAAATACGTTTGCAACCAGTCGTCCCCAACTTTTATGGAAGACTTGACACAAGCGTTGGTGGAAACGGGGGCCACCTTGGCTTTTGATGCCACTGGCGGCGGCAAGCTGGCCGGCCAAATCCTGACTTGCATGGAGGCAGCGCTGAACAAGACGGCCAAAGAATACAGCCGTTATGGTTCGCCCATTCACAAGCAGGTTTATTTGTACGGCAACCTGGACATGGCACCCACTGAATTCCATCGCAGTTTCGGCATGGCCTGGGGCATCGGCGGTTGGCTGGTGTTTCCGTTCCTGGCCAAACTGAGCGCCGAAACCAATGCCCGCTTGCGGGCCCGTGTCGCGGCCGAGCTGAAAACCACCTTTGCCAGCCACTACTCCAGGGAAATATCCTTGGCCCAAGCGCTCTCCAGGGAGGCCATTGCCGCGTATAACCAGCGCGCCACCGGAACCAAATACCTGATCAATCCAGCGCTTTAGTGTGGCCGCTGCTGCGCGCTTGGGGCTATCCCCGTTGCATGCGCGGGGGCTTATTCGCGGTCTGATCACGGTAATGGGCACGGGCCTGTACCGGCACCAATCCGGGGGCTGGTCTGAAGGCTGCGAAAAAACGTTAAAATTCAAGGCTTTGCGCAAATCAAGCAGCAAAACGCATTGATCGAAGCGCTGTAGCCCTTGCCGTTGGTGTTCGGACCCCACACCAAAACACCATCGGCAGCAACAAGTCGCCCGAACTGACAACCCCACGGCCCCTGGCCGCCAACGAATCATTGTTATGAAAATCGCTCAAGAAATCCGCGCAGGCAACGTCATCATGCACGGCAAAGACCCCATGGTCGTGCTGAAAACCGAATATAGCCGCGGTGGCCGCAACTCTGCCACGGTGCGCATGAAGCTCAAAAGCCTGATCGCCAACTTCGGCACCGAAGTCGTGTTCAAGGCCGACGACAAGATGGATCAGGTCATCCTCGACAAGAAAGACTGCACCTACTCCTACTTTGCCGACCCCATGTACGTTTGCATGGACGAAGAGTTCAACCAGTACGAAGTGGAAGCCGAAAACATGGGTGACTCGCTCAACTACCTGGAAGACGGCATGTCAGTCGAGGTGGTGTTTTATGACGGCAAGGCGATTTCGGTCGAGCTGCCCACCAGTGTTGAGCGCGAGATCACCTGGACGGAACCCGCTGTGAAGGGCGACACCTCCGGCAAAGTCTTGAAGCCCGCCAAAATTGCCACCGGGTTCGAGATCGGCGTGCCGATTTTTGTGGCCCAAGGCGACAAAGTGGAAATTGACACCCGCACCGGCGAATACCGCAAGCGGGTTTAGGGCCTGCGCACGCACGTGCCCGCTTTGAAAAGGCTCCCTCGGGAGCCTTTTTCATTGTGGCGGCCGCACCAGCCATGGGGCTCTTGAGGCCCTTGTCAAATCCATCGACCCGTTGCCGGACACACCGTTGCTTTGGCACCGTTGAGCCAGAGTTGCGCGTCCTCTTGTAGCCATACCGAAGTCGGGTCCCCGTCAAACGCAATCTGCAACGCATGACTGACGCCTGCGTTTTCTATCGGCAGTTCCCAGGTCAAAAAAACCAAACTGCAATCCCGCCCGGGCGGGAAATCAGCCACGCTAAAACCGCTGCTGCGCCGCTCAATCACCGCGTGCGGCTGGCCGGTATCAAAGATCACCACCGTGCCGCGCGTCAACGGAATTCGCAGGTTCATCACCGGAAAATGTAAATCCAGATTTTCCGCATCGCTCAAAAAAAGATTGCAAAAGGCCGACCCGCCATACTGCACGCCATCGTGGTGATAGCGCGCACCCCGGCAGGCCATCAGCGCCACCTCGCTGGCGGTCAGCACATCACCCAAGCCCAAGCCACGCGTCCAGTCGGTGACCTGTTCCACGCATTGGCGGTAATCTGGCCAACGGGTGCGGGCGCGCGGCAACGGCAACGCTTCCACGTCGCCGGGTTCCAGGCTCAGGCGTTGTGATATCTCCCGCTGCCAATCAGCCGCCAATCGAATGGAAGGCGCGGGTACCTCAAGCTGGCCCGACAAAACCACTGCACTCACGCTTCGGCTGCGCAGGACATCGCCACTTTGGAAGCAGGAAACCAGGCGGTTGGGTGCCCCAGGCAGGTGCTGCAGGTTAGGCACCGGGTTATATGCGCCCTTTGGCCCGCAGCTGCATACCGATCCGGGCAATGCCGGCTTCGCCGTGTT
>JANOVW010000206.1:0-16421 GCA_031417575.1 Rhodoferax sp.
CGTCAAGACTCGCTGATTGCCATTGGCAAGCGTTTTCTGAAAATGCCTCAAGACTGGGAGAAACTGCAGGCGATCAACAACATCAGCAATACCAAAGGGTTGGTGCCCGGTTCCAAACTGCAGATTCCGGTGGCCCTGTTGCGCAGCAGCGCCACCGTTGCCACCGTGAAAACAGAGAACGGAAAAAATGCGGTGGTCCGTGATGGTGCCCGCATCGAAACCTTGCCAGTCGGCACGCGTCTCTTGCCAGGTGACCGCCTGGAAACCGGCATGCAGTCAACCGTTGCGGTCGAATTCGCCGATGGCTCAGTAATTTCCATCGCCCCGTTGAGCAAGGTTCTGATCGAAAACCTGCTGGTCTACGGCAACACCGGCATCAGCGAAACCCGGCTCAGAATTGTGGAGGGTGGCGCTGATTCCAAAGTGAAACCGCTCACTGCTGCCGCCTCAAAATACATCGTCACCACGCCGGTTTTTAACCTGGGTGTGCGTGGCACCGAATTCCGCGCCCGCTTTGACCCGCAATCGCAAACCGCCTTCAGTGAGGTTTTGGAAGGGGGCGTTGCGGCGCAAGGCAAAACCAGCGAGATCGTTGTTGGGGCTGGTTTTGGAACACGAGCTCTCATCAATACCGAGCCCAGCCCACCACAGAAGCTGCCGGATGCGCCCAAACTCAATGGTTTTTCACCGCTTGCGTCCAGCGTGCCGGCGCGGCTGTCTTGGCAGGCTGAACCCGGTGCCCGCGCCTACCGTGCGCAGGTTTTTTCGAGCCGGGCGATGGATCGTCAATTGCTCGAAGGTGTTTTTTCTGAACCGCAGGCAGTTTGGCCGCTGATTGCCGATGGCCGTTATGTGCTCAATGTGCGCTCTATCGACGCGCAGGGCCTCGAAAGCGCTTCAACGGCGGTGGATTTTTCAGTCCAGGCCCATCCAACAGCCCCTGCGCCGCTCACACCCAACAATTCCACCCGGGTTTATGGACCGACTGTGACCTTGCAGTGGGGCCCGCAAACAGAAGGTGAACGGGTGCGCGTTCAGGTGGCTCAAGACGCCGCCTTCACCCAACTCCGGGTTGATTTTGCTGAGGCCAGAGGGACCCAGTTTGCGGCCGAACTCCCGGTGGGTACCTATTTTTGGCGAACCGCCAGTATTGAGCGCAATGGCAAACAAGGGCCTTTCAGTTCGGTGGCGCAATTTGTGCAGCGGCCGACGGCGATCAGCCCCTTGATACTGCCAGCAGTTACAGACAACGGTTCGGTCATTTATCGCTGGGAACCCAGTGAACCCGGGCAGTCTTTCCGCTATCAACTGTCGGACGACTCGCAGTTTCTGAGCCCCTTGCTCGACGCAACAACCCGCAATACGACCCTGCAGTTTGAGTCGCCTGCGGCTGGAACGTATTACTTCCGTGTGCAAGCCACCGATGCCGATGGTTATGTCGGGCAGTTCAGCAGCGCACAGGTATTGACGATTCAGGGATCGACACCGTCAATATTGAACCGTTTGCCGCATATTTTCCGCAAGTTCCGCGAGTAAACCGGTCGAACAAATTAACGCCGTTCAGCCGCAACGCACGAGCCGGCAAAAAGCACTTTGCCATTGGCATCGACCAAATTTGCCTCGGCGGTGGTTCGGTCAATTCGCCATCGGGCGCTGCCGCTGCCGAAGCTGATTTCATCGTCAGTCACGCGGCCCGACGTCAGCCATTGCTGATTGACCGCGACCACTTTTTCTGAATCGCTGAAGCGCACGGCAACGTCTTCACGGGTCACCGAAGCGCCGTCCGGCTGCAAATCGCACAAGGCAGTGCGCAAATCGCGCGGGCCACCATTGTCAAAGACATCCTTGGCCAACGGTGCAGCCTGGGCTGGCCGTCGCATGGCGGCGCATGTGAACTCGGCCAGGGCGCGGCTGCCATTCAGGGTAGCCAGCGGTTTGAACTGCGGTTGGCCGGGTGGCGCCGCGGTGGACGCTCCGGCAGCCGCTCCCGCAACGACTGCAGGTTCAGCTGCAGGCGCGGTGTCAGCCGCAGTTTCTGCCGCGCGAATGAACTGGGTCGCAGCCTGCAACCGAGCGCGAGCCGAGGCTCCTGTCAAGGTCAAATCAAACGGTGAAACCGCACTGGCGATCTGCGCCATGCGCATGGCGCCCTGGCAATCCACGACAAAATGACTGTAATCAAGCGGGGGGTGGGGCCTTGCTGCGTTAACACGCACCAGAATGCCCGACACATGGTGACGATCCACCACCGCGAGCGACAACATGTCAACGCCGTATAAGGTGTCGTCAATGCGCTGCAGCAGCAGCGGGGCCTTGCCGGTGGCAGTTTGTGCAATGGCAGGGGTTGCCCACAAACCACCCCACAGGAGCACGGCAATGGCGAGGGAGAAGGTGGCGAAGCGATAATGCGGCATCAACAATGATTCGGTTTTTCACTGATTTTAGGTGCGCTGACGCCTGGGTCTGGCCCCCTGCGATGAGCCTCTTTTTTTAATACCACCATGATCACACTGCTACCCCACATCACCATCGAAACTGCACCCAACCCCACTGCCGCCGTGATCTGGCTACATGGCTTGGGGGCCGACGGCAATGATTTTGCTGGCCTGGTGCCCCAACTGGACTTGAGCGGCCTGCCGCCCATTCGCTTCATCTTTCCGCATGCGCCCAGTATTCCAGTGACGCTGAACAATGGTTACGTCATGCCCGCTTGGTATGACATTTTGGGAACCCAACTGCAGCGCGTGGAAGATGCCGTGGGTATCCGCAAATCAGCGCTGGATGTGGAAGCGCTGATTGCCGACCAGGTGGCGCAGGGTATCCCGCCTTCGCGTATCGTGTTGGCAGGTTTCTCGCAGGGCTGCGCCATGGTGCTGCACACCGGCCTGCGCTACCCCAAAACCCTGGCAGGCATCATGGCGTTATCAGGTTATTTGCCACTGGCCGACACCGTAGCCGCTGAAAAAAACCCGGCCAACCAGGCCACACCCATCTTCATGGCCCATGGCACGATGGACCCGATGATTGAATTGGGCCGCGCCGAAGCCTCGCGCGATGCGCTGATCGCGCAAGGCTGCACGGTGCAATGGAAAACCTACCAGATGCCGCACAGTGTTCACCCACGCGAGGTGGCTGACATCGGCCATTTTTTACGGACTGTATTGGCCTGAATTGACGGATTAACAAACCCTATGATTTTGATTTTTAGTGCTTTTATGTATTAAATATAAAAGCATTTATATACGTATTAGATAGCTACTTGTGCAATTGATTCGGGAACAATTTCTGCTTTTTTAAAAGAGAATTTTTGATATTTAAATAATAAGCCGCTTTAACCCACCTGGATTTTGCGTTTGCGGATCAATTCACCCCAGCGCTTGAATTCAGATTCGATCAGCGCGTCAAACTTGGGCCCGCTCAGGGCCATGATCTCGGCATCCATGCCGTCGAGTTTGGCGCGGGTTTCAGGCAGGGCCATCACACGCTGGAACTGCTCGCTCAGCCAAGCCACCAAAGGGGCAGGAGTTTTGGCTGGCGCGGCAATGCCGTACCACGACTGCACCAGTGCATCCGGGTAACCGGCTTCGGTGATGGTGGGCACATCGGGTAGCGATTTGGTGCGTTTGGCGGCATTCACGGCCAGCGCCCGCACCTTGCCGCTTTTGATTAACGGCAACACCAGGTTTTGCGAAATCAGGCCAAACTGCACCTGGCCACTGCCCAGGTCAATCAGCGAGGGTGGCTGCCCCTTGTAGTTGACGTTGGTGACCTTGATGCCGGTGGTTTCAAACAACAGCTCTTGCGCCAGATGAATAGAGCTGCCAGACCCGGGGTTCGCCACGTTCATCTCGCCCGGTTTGGCCATTGCCAGCGCGACAAAATCCTTGAGCGTTTGCGCGGGCACATTGGCGCTGACCACAAACACCGATGCCGGTGCAGCGATGGCCACGATGCCGGCAAAATCCTGCGCACGGCCCTTCATGTCGGCCATCAGGTGTTCGCCCACCGAGATGATCGGGGTCGCCGCAATCAAGGTGTAGCCGTCTGGCGCTGCTTTGGCCACCAGATCGACCCCGATTCGCCCATCGGCGCCTGGCCTGCTTTCGACCACGACGCGCTGGGGAAACAAGGACGAGGCAGGTTCGGCAGCGGCGCGGATGACCACATCGACCACGCCGCCAGCCGGGTACGGCACGATGATCTTGATAGGTTTGTCCGGGTAGCCGCCGGGCCCGTAGCCTGTGCTTTGGGCCCGCACCGGCGTCCCCGGCCAGCTGCCAACCGCCAAGCCAGCCACGATTGGCACCGTTTGCAGGTTGAATGTGCGTCGCTTCATCTGGGTCCCCTCAAAAACGCCACCTGGCGATCCGGGCAGGATATCACCCCGGGCGGCGCCTGCCGGCCAGGAAGGCGACTGCCTTGACGTCAAACGCCCCGCAAAGCAGTTGTCAGGCAGTCAATAGGTTTCGAGATGCAAACGACCTTCCTTTTTGAGGGCGGCACCCAAGGCGGGCCAATCGAGCCCGGCACCCAGGGCGATTTCACGCAAGGCCAACACCACGCCCTCCTCCATGCTTTTGAGTCCGCAAACATAAAAATACGCGTCAGCATCAGTCAACAAGCGGGCAATGTCGGCCGCACGTTCACGCATCAGGTCCTGCACGTATCGCTTGGGCTGGCCCGGCGTGCGCGAGAAGGCGAATTCGATGTCGATGAAATCTTTGGGCAGGTTTTGCAAGGGTCCGAAATAGGGCAACTCTTCTTGCGTGCGAGCCCCAAAGAAAAGCATCAGCTTGCTGTTCGCGTATACACCGGCTGCACGCTGGCGCCTGCGCCACTCGGTCATGGCGCGCATCGGGGCGCTGCCGGTGCCGGTGCAGATCATCACGATGTGGCTGCCAGGATGGTTGGGCATGAGAAAACTTGCGCCAAACGGCCCGATCACTTCGACCTTGTCGCCCACTTTCAGGTCACACATGAAGTTGCTGGCCACACCGCGGACGGGTTTGCCGCTGTGGTCTTCCAGCACCCGCTTGATGGTGAGTGACAGGTTGTTGTAGCCCGGCCGCTCGCCATTGCGCGGGCTGGCAATGGAATACTGGCGCGGAAAGTGGGCCCGTCCGTGGCCATCCACACCCGGCGGTACCACGGCGATGGACTGGCCTTCCAGCACCGGGAAAGGCATCTTGCCGAAATCGAGCACGATGTGGTGGGTGTCGTAATCACTGCCTGCCGTCTTGCCAACTTCCGTCACGCGAACGTTGCCCGTAACAGTTGCCAGAATGCTTTTTTGCACGGCCTTGGGACCATACAAGTTGGTATAGGCGTGGGCACACGACCAAGGCGGAAGGGTAGCCCCAAAGGCAGCCGAATTAAAGACCGCAGACCCTGCTTCAACAATCGCTGGCACAACGGCACCATGGGTTGTCATTTCAGCGAGCCCGTCGGCCTGGACGTCGCCGCCATCCAATGCAGACAAGGCTTCATCAGGCAGCGCTTCTGGCAATGCTTCCCAGGTCAGCTGCTCTTCAATGCTATAGGCCTTGGCCAGCGGCATGCTGCGCCAGTTGTCAATCGAACCCGTGGGGCACGGCGAAATGCAATCCATGCAGCCATTGCACACGTCAGCCTTCACCACATAGTTCAGTGAATCATGGGTGATGGCACCCACGGGGCAAATCGCCTCGCAGGTGTTGCAACGGATGCAGATTTCCGGGTCAATCAGGTGCTGCTTGAGCACAGCACCTTGTAGAAGGGCATTCATGGAGCATTCTCTTCAAAAACACAAGGCTCCATTTTGCCGCCAGGACGTTCCAAGGCAAAATGCGCGCCCTCGGGGGGCAGCGACCCGCGCAGGGGTGGAGCGTCGGGGATCAATTGAACCGGATGTATTCAAAATCCACCGGCTGGCGGTTAATGCCCATGGCGGGCGGGGCGATCCAGTTGGCGAATTGGCCCGGCTCTACACACCGGCCCATCAGGCTGGCGACGAACGCACGGTCTTCGTTGGTGGGCAGCCATTTGTCCACGTTCGCAGCCCATTCAGCTTCGCTCAACACCCGGCCATCAGGCGACACCTTCACGCCACTCAACGCGCCAATGTTGCGGTGAAAAGCTTTGTGCGGCACCGTCAGGCGATGTGGCAAACCGGCCTTTTCGAGCACCTTGTTCCAGCGCGCCACGCCGGCCATCGAATCCTTGATGAAGTCATCGCGCAGCACTTCGTTCAACGCATTGAGCATCGGCACTTCCTTTTCAACCAACTGGCCGCCCACCACTTCCAGGACCTTGTAGGTCTGGCCTTTGAGCACGTGGTCATCATCGCGTTTGCCTTCTTCATACCGGCCCTTCAGGCCCGAGCTGTAAAAGGTGGCGGCGTTGCTGGACTGGTCGGCGCCAAACAAGTCAATCGTCACACTGTAGTGGAAGTTGACATAACGCTGCAAGGTACCCAGATCAATCACGCCCGCTTCGCGCAGTTTGGTCGGGTCATCCGTTTTGAGCTCGTTGATGGCCTGCGCGGTGCGCTGCAGCACCCGCGAGACACCCGATTCACCCACAAACATGTGGTGCGCCTCTTCGGTCAGCATGAACTTGGTGGTGCGAGCCAGTGGGTCAAAGGCGCTTTCGGCCAGGGCCGCGAGCTGGAACTTGCCGTCGCGGTCGGTGAAGTAAGTGAACATGAAAAACGCCAGCCAATCGGGAGTGGCTTCGTTGAACGCACCCAAAATACGCGGGTTGTTTTCATCACCACTGCGCCGCTCGAGCAGGGCTTCGGCTTCTTCACGGCCATCGCGGCCAAAATGGCGGTGCAACAGGTACACCATGGCCCACAAATGGCGCCCTTCTTCCACATTGATCTGGAACAAATTGCGCAGGTCATACATGCTGGGCGCGGTAAGACCCAAGTGGCGTTGCTGCTCAACAGACGCAGGTTCGGTGTCGCCTTGCGTGACGATGATGCGGCGCAAATTGGCACGGTGTTCGCCGGGCACGTCTTGCCAGACCTTTTCGCCTTTGTGGTCGCCAAAATGAACTTCACGGTCAGCCGAACCGGGATTCAAAAAGATGCCCCAGCGGTAGTCGCGCATTTTGACGTGGCCAAACTGCGCCCAGCCCTGCGGGTCCACGCTCACCGCAGTGCGCAGGTAGACCTCGCTGTCGGTCGAACCGGTCGGGCCGACATCGTCCCACCAGTTGATGAAATTGGGTTGCCAGCCTTCCAGCGCACGCTGCAAGGTGCGGTCTTCGCTCAGGTTGACGTTGTTGGGGATCTTTTCGCTGTAATTGATGCTTGACATGGTGAATTCCTTAAACCCTATCCCAGTTGAATGAAACCTTTTCGCCTTTTCCGTAAACTTTCAAGGCACCTTTTTCGCCGACTGCATTGGGCCGCTGGAAGATCCAGTTTTGCCAGGCGGTCAGGCGGCCAAATATGCGGGTGGCCATGGTCTCCTGGCTGTTGAAGCGCAGGTTGGCTTCCAGGCCGGTCAACGCATCGGGCGACATCGCCACCCGTTCCTCGATGGCAATGCGCACCTCGTCGGCGTAGTCAATATCGTCGGGGTTGCTGGTACACAAACCCACGGCCAGGGCGCCATCGGCATCGAGTTTTTGGCCTGCCACTGCGCGAACGGCGTCCAGTGCGGGCTGTTCGTTGTAAAAGCGCCGACCCAGGCGGCTCTCGCCTGTTGCCATGGGATAAACGCCGAAGTTGATGTCAGCTACGGTGATCGTCGGTGAGTTTGCCATGTCATCGGGCAGCACCAGATGGTAAATCCGGTCGCATGCCAGGGCCAGCTCCAGAAAAGTACCACTGAAGCAAGAGCCCACTTCAACCAGTGCAAACAGGCTGCGCGACGACACATCCAGGCGACTCAATGTGCGGCGCAACAAACCGGTGGTTTCGCGTACTAGCCAATGGTTTTTATGCGCGAGCAAGGCGGCATCCATGGCCAAAACGGCGGCTGTGTCGCCTTGGGTCTTGATCAGCCAGGTGCCAATATCCAGCTCGTTGGTGCGCATCGACAAAATGGCGTCTTCCAATTGGCGGGCCAAGGCAAGCGGGTACCAATTCGCACCGGCTGCTTCAATGCCTGCCAAATCGGCCGGTTGCGAGCCGGTGGGCGCTTTCACGGTAAAGCTGGCCACGCGGCGGTCGCGATCAATCGCTACGGTGACGTGCGGGTAGCTCAAACCATTGGCATCAATGACGCGTTCAATCGGCACCAAAGCAACCCCTTTGCCATCGGCGGGCCGGTCACTTTTTTCAGCCAGTTGCAGCGCGCGCGCTTTGACTTTGGCAGCAAAAACCGCCGGTTTGGCGATGTCGTCCACCAAACGCCAGTCTTTGGCTTTTTGGCCGCGCACGCCTTCGACGCTGGTGCAAAAAATGTCAGCCAAATCGTGCCGCACATGGCGCTTGTCGGTTACCCGCGTCAGGCCGCCAGTGCCCGGCAAAACACCCAACAAGGGAACCTCGGGCAAACTCACGGCGCTGGAGCGGTCGTCCACCAAAATGATCTCGTCGCACGCCAGGGCCACCTCATAACCACCACCTGCGCAAGCACCGTTCACCGCTGCCAGAAACTTCAAACCGGAGTGTTGCGAAGAATCTTCCAGACCATTGCGGGTTTCGTTGGTGAATTTGCAAAAATTCACCTTCCAGGCGTGGCTGGAAACCCCCAGCATGAAGATATTGGCACCGGAACAAAAAACCTTTTCTTTGGCGCTGGTCAGTACCACGGTGCGCACTTCAGGGTGTTCAAACCGAATGCGGTTCAGCGCGTCGTTGAGTTCGATGTCAACGCCCAAATCGTAGCTGTTGAGCTTGAGTTTGTAGCCGGGCCGCAGGCCCGCGTTTTCATCAAAATCGGCCGACAACGTGGCAATAACGCCGTCAAAGGCCAGTTTCCAGTGGCGGTATTGGGCCGGGCTGGTTTGGTAGTCCACACGGGGTGAAACGGCAACATCAACAAGTTCACTCATGCCTGCTCCTCAGCGATTTACATGCAATAAAATGCATGTTAAATTTATTGAAACTGCATTATAGTGCTTTTTTAAACGCTGTCAAGTGGCTCATTTCTCAACAACTCAAACAGGTCACGTTCGCGCGGAGCGCTCACAAACCCGACGACTGCGCAACCTCGACTTGGCTGCGCAAGGCTTCAAAATTCGCTTCAAGCGTTCGCCCGCTGGTGTCCAGCGTAATCTGCGCTTTGGCATACAGCGGCGTGCGGCTGACCAAGATGCGCTTGAGGTCATCCATGGCCTCGCGATTACCCGACATGGGCCGCAAATCACCCTGCGCTACCACACGTTGCATGTGTTCTTCAGGTGTGGCCTTGAGCCAAACCGTTAAACATTGGGAAAGCAGTAATTTGTAGGTGGCGACATCTGACACCAGCCCGCCCGTGGTGGCGATCACCACATCGGTGCTGCGGGCCAACACCTCTTCCAACGCCCGGCGCGCATAACGCCGGTAGGCGCCCTGGCCCAGCAGGTTCTGGATTTCATTGACTGAACAACCAGCCACCCGCTCGATTTCACGGGTGAGCTCGACAAACGGCACCCCTTTCACCTCGGCCAGCATCTGCCCAAACGTGGATTTTCCCGCACCGCGCAAACCGATCAGGGCCACCCGGCCCAGGCGGGTGGCATGGTTTCCGGTTTCACCAAACAGATCGGCCAGCGCCAAACGTGCGCGGGTCAATTCATCTTCAGGGCGCCCGTGCAAAAGCGCACCAATCAACAGGCGTTCGGGCGAACTGCCGTCCGCTTCGGTCAGCAATTGGGTGACCGGGCAATCCAACGCGGCGGCGATCTGCGCCAACACCCGCACGGACGCGTTGCCCATGCCCAGTTCCATATTGGCCAAATGGCGCTCAGAAACGCCTGAGCTTTTCGCCAGCGCCTTGCGGGTCAGCCCGGCTCGCGCACGCAGGGTGCGCACCCGTTCGCCAAGCGAGGTCAACAGAACATCGCGCAAAGCTTCGTCAGTTACAGAGGGCTCAGAAGTCATACATGCAGTTTAGTGCAGGCGACAGAAGATACCCATGGGCCAACCCGGCTGGAAGTGTTTACCATTGGCCCCGCATCCAATCATTACCAATGGAGTTCCCATGTTGAGTTACCAAGTCGAACAGTTTGGCCAGCCTTTGGCACAAGTTTTGCGGGAAACACCTGCACCCCAGGGCAGCGAGGTGATTTTGCGGGTGCAGTCGTGCGGTGTTTGCCACAGCGATGTGCATTTGCAAGACGGCTACTTTGATCTGGGTGGCGGCAACAAGGTCGATTTGACACGTTCGTTGCGGCCACCGCGCACCTTGGGCCATGAAATTGCCGGCAAGGTGGTGGCCATCGGGCCAGATGCACAGGGCGTTGCCATCGGCGACGTGCGGGTGGCCTTCCCCTGGATCGGCTGTGGCACTTGCCCGGTATGCCAGGCTGGCGATGAACACCTGTGTGGCGCACCGCGAAACCTGGGCATCAACCTGGACGGCGGTTTTGCCGACCACGTGGTCGTGCCCCACGCCAAGTACCTGCTGGATTTCGCGCCACTGGATATCGACCAGGCCTGTACCTATGCCTGTAGCGGGCTCACCGCTTTTGGCGCCCTGAAAAAACTGGGGAACCAGGCCGCGCAATTGAATGCAGGGGGCACCTTGCTGGTGATTGGCGCGGGCGGTGTTGGCCTCAACGGTATTCGGCTGGGCAAACTGCTGTACCCCAAAGCGAACCTGGTGGTTGCCGAACTGGACAAAGGCAAATGGGACATGGCCCAGGATGCCGGTGCCAACAGCGTGATAGACCCCACCGCCCCCGGCGCCGTGAAGGAGTTGCTCAAGGCCACTGGTGGCGTGGTGGCGGCGATTGACTTTGTGGGCGCTGCCAGCACTTTTGAATTCGGTTTTGCCACGGTGCGCAAAGGCGGCCATTTGGTCAGCGTGGGCCTGTTTGGCGGCAACACGGTTTTGGCACCGGCC
This sequence comes from Rhodoferax sp., assembly GCA_031417575.1. GTDB lineage: Bacteria > Pseudomonadota > Gammaproteobacteria > Burkholderiales > Burkholderiaceae_C > JANYCG01. Next base: position 10,986 of record JANOVW010000206.1, read on the forward strand.
ATGCTGGCGCTCAAAGTCATCACGATCAGCGGATCCTATGTGGGCAATCTGGCCGATTTGCAGGAACTTCTGGAACTGGCGCGCAACAACCCCATGCCGGGATTGCCGCTGGCCACCCAGCCGCTGGCCAACGCCGACCAGGTGGTGGCTGATTTGAAGGCCGGCAAGATCAAGGGCCGGACGATTTTGAAGCCTTGATTCGATACCTTGACCCCGCTTCAACCGCTTCCCTTGCGCAACGCCAGCCATTCCTTCTGACGACCACTTATTGATGTCCATCTGCAACTACCTGTACGCCGATTTACCCCGCATGGCATCGTTGCAAAGCCAATTGACGGGCAAACCAGTTAACCCCAACGGCGGGGTCGATTTGGCTGGGTTCGAGATGGAACTGGCAGCGCAAGGCCACTTGCTGGATTTAAGCCGCGATAGCCCGCCACGCTCTTTGCGCGATAGTGTGTTGCGCAAGCAACTTGGCCAAACCCTGTGTGTGAAAGTGAAAGGGCGCGCCGTTCTGGAAGACTACGCGCGCATGCGCCGCCTGTTGGACACCCAGCCGCAAACCGCCGCGTTTGCCAACCAAAGCGTATTGGCGAATTTGCGCCATTCAGACGATTTCCGGCAGCTTGAAATGATGGCAGCAGCATTGGCAGACCAGCTCAAGGAAGAAGTGAATCGCGAAGCGCGGGTCCAAACGCAGGAACGGCTGCGCGGGCTGAAAGCCGAAATGGAAGCGGCCCTGGCAGCTGCCCCTGTGGCGCAAGTACCCGACCCGGCGGTGTTGGACGGCCTGAAAATCTGGATCGACACCTTTCTGGCCGACTCCATTAACCTGCGCATTTACCCGGCCACCGCCACGCCCGATGAACAGGTGATGGGCCCCTTGAAGCGCGAGCATTTCACCGATGGCCAAGCCGACACGCTGCATATAGCGCATGGCCCCCTGCCAACCGAAGCCCTCACCGTATTGGGCATCGTGACGGCCTTGCCACTTCAGGGCGACGATGCCTTTGACCCGTTGGCCGAGTTTGAGGCCGAATCGCTCACCAACACCCAACTGCTTGAAAAAAGCAGCCGCCAGGCGCTTAGCCATGTCAACGCACTGGCGCAGCACAGCCGCAATTGCCACTACCCCCGCGTGATGGTGCAAACCCTGCTGATTTATTGCAGCTTTGCACCAAACTTGTCGACACGTTGAAAGTTATTTGCCTCGTGGTTGACCAAAGGCTTCAATGTTCCCTGACTGGTCTTTGATCCTCCTACAATCTTGCATAGCAAACCCATGAGCCTGTCGCGTTTTTGGTTGACCCAACCGTCGAAATTTTTGATTGCTGCAGCTATGGCTGTGTTTTGCGTCGGTGCAGCCATGGCCGCTTCCGTCAGCGTGCTGGTACAAGACAAGGCCGGGCGCCCGCTTCAAGATGCCATCGTATTTTTGGAGTCGGCTGAAGCCAGCCGCGCCCGCCTGGCAAGCAAGCCGCCACCGGGTATTGAAATTCAGCAAATCAGCCGCCAGTTTGAGCCGCGTGTCACAGTGGTGCAGCAGGGCACTTCGGTTCAGTTCCCCAACCGTGACAACGTTCGCCACCATGTCTATTCTTTTTCGCCCGCCAAAAACTTTGAACTGAAACTGTACAGCGGCACCCCGGCCAACCCGGTGGTTTTTGACAAGCCCGGTATCGCCGTCTTGGGCTGCAACATTCATGACCATATGGTGGCTTGGGTGGTGGTGGTTGACACCCCGTATTACGGCAAAAGTGCGGCGACCGGGCGGGTGACACTGCAACAAGTACCTCCCGGCGCTTACCGATTGCGCGTTTGGCACGCTGATCTACCCGTTGGCACACCTGCGCTGGAGCGCGCGCTGTTGGTCGACACGACCGACGCTTCAGTGACGCTGCGCGTGGACGGCTTGTAGCCATGCACCCTGATTCCCGTGAGGTGAGGAGGGCAAGTGACCCGGGCAATACGAACCTGGCAAACCCACGCCGCGGCTGGGGCCTGTCCAGCCGCATCGTCGCCTTGTCACTGGTGCTGTTGCTGGTCGTGCAAGCAGCAGTTTTTGCCGTGGTTCAAGCCAACATTGAACGCAGCGCCCGCCAACAAATTACCCAGGAGCTTCGGGTTGATGAAAACGTGTGGAAACGTTTGCTTGACCAAAACGCACAAAAGCTGAACCAGGCAGCTGCCTTGTTGGCGGCTGATTTCGGCTTTCGTTCAGCCGTCACCTCCGGAGACACGGCCACCATCCGGTCGGTTCTGGATAACCATGGCGCACGAATCGGTGCCTCGGTTACGGCCCTGATCGACAGCCAGATGCAATTGTCCACTGCAGGCGAGGGCCAAAATCCGCAGGCGTTGCAACCCTTGGTGGCCCAAATTGCGGCGCGTTTGTCGCGAGCGACGGCCGGGGGCCAGATTGCCTTTCTGAACCAGGTGCCTTATCAGTTTGTACTGGTACCCGTGCGGGCACCGGTGCTGGTGGGCTGGGTATTGATGGGGTTCCCAGTGGGGCAGGCGTTGCTGGATGACATGCGGGCGCTTTCGGGGGTGCATGTTGCGCTTCTGAGTTCGGTTTCGAGCGGGACCGGGTCATCATCGCCGCAGGTTTTTGCCAGCACCTTGCCAGCACAAAGCATTGACCCTTTGCTGCAGTGGGAAACACGCTCGGCCAAGGGGGGCAGCGACACACCGCAACTGCTGGTTGCCGGTGAATCTTATGTCGTGCATCATGTGCAAATCGCGACCTTGAATGCACCGGTCGATCAGCTACGGCTGCAAACGGTGTTGTTGCGCTCGTTTGACGAAGTGGTTGCACCCTTTCGCCAAACCCAACTGGCTCTGGCTTGGGTCACTGCCCTGGGCGTTGTGTTGTTCGGCTTGGGTAGCCTGTTTTTGGCGCGGCGCGTGACCACACCGTTACGCTCGCTGGTGGCGGCTTCCGAAAAACTGGGCCAAGGCTATTACGACACGCCGCTGCCAGTGCAGAGCAGCCGCGATGAAATCGGCGACCTGGCGATTGCCTTTGACAAAATGCGCGTCAATATTGGCGCACAACAGTCTGAAATTCGCCAATTGGCGTTTTGGGACCGCCTGACCGGGTTGCCCAACCGGGTTCGTTTTCGGGATGCCGTGCACAAAGCCATTGCCGAGCGCCAGGTTCCCGGCAACCCGGCGTCAGCACCCGCTGATGCGCTGCAAGACGGGTTGGCAGTCGTGACGCTCGATGTAGACCGATTCAAACTGGTCAATGACGTGCTGGGTTATGCCTTTGGCGATCAGGTGTTGGAAGCCGTTGCCAAACGCCTGACCAACCTCGGGCTCCATGCGAACGACATGGTGGCCCGATTGGCCGGCAATGAATTTGCCATTTTGCTGACCCACAGCAATGCGCAAGCCGCCGATACGTTGGCACACCGCGTGCTCAAATTGTTTGAACTGCCGGTGGCCATTGCCGAGCAGACGATTGACCTGAGCGTGTCGATTGGCATCGCCAGTTGGCCGGGCGATGCCGGCGATGCCGATGGGCTGCTCAGCCGTGCCGAGGTGGCGATGTACGCGGCCAAAACCCGCACCACCGGTGTTCAGCGTTACACAGCCGCGATGGATTCGTCGAGCAGCCTGGCGTTGTCGTTGTTGAGCGAATTGCGCCATGCGCTGGAACATCAGGAGCTGCGCCTGTTTTTGCAACCCAAAATCGCCCAGCTTGAATCCAGACCCAAGGCGGCCGAGGCGTTGCTGCGCTGGCAACACCCGGTGCGTGGCCTGATACAGCCCCTTGAATTCATTCCATTTGCCGAACAAACCGGTTTTGTTCGAAAACTGACCTTGTGGATTTTCACGGAAGTGGCCCGCATTTGGCATACGCTGCAAAACGAAGGTGAGCCGTTTCAGGTGGCGATTAACCTGTCAACCCGGGATTTGCTGGATTCGGAGTTTGCACAACGCCTGGATGTCATTTTGGCGCAGTACCAGGTGCCGGCCAGCGGCCTTTGCCTGGAGATCACCGAAAGCGCGATCATGGACGACCCGCAGCGCGCTTTAACCACCTTGAACCAGCTGCACGCACGCGGCTTCAAATTGTCGATCGACGACTTTGGTACCGGCTACTCTTCTTTGGCGTATCTCAAGGAGTTACCGGTTGATCAGCTCAAAATAGACAAATCGTTTGTGATGGCGATGGAAAAAATCGAAGGCGACGCGATGATCGTGCGCTCTACCATTGACCTGGCGCACAACTTGGGCCTGACGGTGGTGGCTGAGGGAGTGGAAAACGCCGTCATTTATCACTCGCTCAAAAAACTCGGGTGTGACGAAGCCCAGGGCTACTTCATCAGCAAACCGATGCCGGCTGACCAGTTTGCCGTCTGGCGAACAGGCTGGAACGCCAAACTCACAGACAACCGGCGCGATTTCGGGCAATCGATTCCAATGCCTTTGGCTTGAATGCCCCGCGTAACGCTCGCAGCCAGTCTTAGAAGCTGATGCGCAAACTGGTTGTCAGGCTGCGTTCGATACGCCCCGCCGCAGCGCCGATCAGCAAGCGTGCCGGGCGGTCACTTTGCACGGTCAGAAATTCTGAAACCAACGACACCTTCGGGCTGACCTTCCAGTGGTAGGCCATCGCCAACGATTGCCCGTCTTCACTGTTCGGATCAATCGGAACGATATCGGTGGCACGCTCTTTTGCATCGAATTTGTCGTACCGCAGGGCCAAGGTGCCGGGCCCCAGCGGGCGGCTCGCCAGCAAAAACCAGGCGGAAAAATCAAGGTAAACGGCACCCGGCCCCATCAGAGTGTCGCCCTGTAGAGCCTGAAATGACAACTCCCATGGCCCCACCTGTTTCAGGCGCAGGCTCGCGTGGTTGAAGCGGGTGAGCCAGGCGTATTGGCCCTCATTGAAAACCATCGGATCGGCGCGGTTGTCATACCGCATCGCGGCCACTTCAATTCGGCTGGCATAGGCGTAATTGGCGGCCACGTAAAAGCCGAGCCGATGGTCCAGCTCGCGAAATTCATTGATGAAGCGCGACTGGGTTTGCGACTGGGCCGGCGCCGGCCTGAAAAACGGCAAATTGGCTATCGGCAGCGTCTCGCTCAAACCTGTAATCCTGTCGCTGATGGACCAGCCGCGCCAGGCGATCAAGGTGCCCGCCGGGTCATTGGCGGCGTACAAAGCCGCTGTAAATCCATAGTCGTGCGGAGATCCTTCAAGCCGCCCGCTGCGCGAAAGCTTGTACTCCAGCCCGATGGTGCGCAGTTCTTCGCCAATCCAGCTGTTGATGGCCGAGCTGGAGATGGTGTCGCGCGGTGTCCAACTGATGCTGTCGTAGTCAATTTCAATGCTCGTAACCGGAAAAAACGCCCCGACCCTCACCCGCGTCTTCCAGGCGCTGGTGGGCACGGGGCTCCAGGCAAGCCAGGCTTCGGTCACGT
>JANOVW010000207.1:0-2362 GCA_031417575.1 Rhodoferax sp.
CAGGGGGCGTTCACCGTTCAGGCGCGTTGTGGCGTGGTGTTGGCGTGTGGTGGTTTTCCGCATGATGTAGCCCGCAAAAAGGCCTTGTTGCCGCATGCGCCCACCGGGGTTGAGCATTGGTCAGGTGCCTCGCGTGGCAACACGGGTGATGGTTTGCGCCTGGGGGAGGCCGCCGGTGGTCGGGTGGCCGACTTATCGGCTGCAGATTCCGCTGTCGGGGGTGCCCATGCCGCTGCGCTGGCCCCGGTTTCGCTGGTGCCACAGGCCGACGGAAGTGTGGTGCATTTTCCGCATCTGATCGAACGCGCCAAGCCGGGGCTGATCGCTGTCACGCCGCAAGGCGTGCGGTTTTGCAACGAGGCCGATTCGTATTTTGATGTGGTGCAGGCCTTGCTCAAGGTGACGCCCGCCGGCCAATTGCCGCAGGCCTGGTTGCTGTGTGACCACGCCTTTATCCGCCGCTACGGCTTGGGTGCGGTGAAACCAGCGCCCATGCCGCTGGGGCGCTGGCTCAATAATGGGTATTTGAAACGCGCGGCCAACCTGGCTCTGCTGGCGCAGATCTGTGAGCTGCCTTTTTTGGCGCTGCGTGATACGGTTAACCGCTACAACGCAATGGTTATCGTTGGCCAAGACGCTGATTTCAAAAAAGGCGAAACCGCCTACAACCGCATTCAGGGCGACGCATCGGCGGGCCAGGCCAACCCGTGCATGGCCCCTTTGCTTCACGGCCCTTTTTATGCGATGCGGGTGGTGGTTGGGTCTCTGGGGACGTTTGCCGGGCTTGACACCAACCTCCACGCGCAAGTGTTGGACAAAACGGGTGAACCGATTGCCGGGCTTTACGCGGTGGGCAATGACATGAACAGCATCATGGCGGGCCGATACCCCAGCGGTGGCATTACCCTGGGGCCGGCCATGACCTTCGGGTTTTTGGCGGCGCGCCATGCGGCGGGTCAAGCCGGGGCGGCAGGGCCCTCGCACTGAATTGCAGGACAATTCGATAACTTTTTATTTAACCAACGGACATTCTCATGGCAATTCAAAACATTGGCCACGCCATTGGCGGGCAGGCAGTAGCAGGTACTTCGGGGCGCGCACAAAACGTGTACAACCCTGCCAGCGGTGCGGTAACGGGTGCTGTTGCCCTGGCAAACGCGGCAGACGTGGGCCAAGCGGTTGCGGCTGCGCAAGCGGCGTTTCCGGCCTGGGCCGATACCCCGCCGATTCGCCGGGCGCGGGTGATGTTCAAGTATCTGGAATTGCTCAATAGCCACCGTGACGAGTTGGCCCACGCCATTACCGCCGAACACGGCAAGGTGTTCACTGACGCGCAGGGCGAGGTAACACGCGGTATCGACATCGTCGAGTTCGCCTGCGGTATTCCGCAATTGCTCAAGGGTGATTTCACAGACCAGGTGAGCACGGGCATTGACAACTGGACACTGCGCCAGCCGCTTGGTGTGGTGGCCGGTATCACCCCCTTTAACTTTCCGGTGATGGTGCCAATGTGGATGTACCCGATGGCGATTGCTGCAGGCAACACCTTTGTGCTCAAACCCAGCCCGATTGACCCCAGCGCCACTTTGCTGCAAGCAAAATTGCTGAAACAGGCCGGCCTGCCCGATGGCGTGTTCAACGTGGTGCAGGGCGACAAGGAAGCGGTGGACGCGCTTTTGGCGCACCCCGATGTGAAAGCCGTGAGTTTTGTCGGCTCCACACCCATCGCCAACTACATCTATGAAACCGGTGCCCACCATGGCAAACGGGTGCAGGCCCTGGGCGGCGCCAAAAACCACATGGTGGTGATGCCCGATGCGGATATTGACCAAACCGTGGACGCGCTGATTGGCTCGGCCTACGGCTCGGCCGGCGAGCGCTGCATGGCCATCAGTGTGGCCGTTTTGGTGGGTGATGTAGCCGACAAAATTGTGCCCTTGCTGATTGAACGCACCAAAACCCTGAAGGTGCTGAACGGCACCAACTTGGCCGCTGAAATGGGCCCCATCGTCACTGGCATCGCGCACCAGCGCATCACCGGTTACATCGACCTGGGCGTGAAAGAAGGCGCAAAGTTGCTGGTTGACGGCCGCGGTTTTGACGGCTCCAATGCCGGTGACGGTTGCGCCAACGGTTTCTGGCTGGGCGGCACACTGTTTGACCATGTCACCACCGACATGCGCATTTACAAGGAAGAGATTTTTGGCCCGGTGCTGGCCTGCGTGCGCGCCAAAGACTTTGCCGAGGCGCTGCAAATGGTGAACGACCACGAGTTCGGCAACGGCTGCAGCCTGTTCACCCGGGATGGCAACGTAGCCCGCGAATTCAGCCGCCGCGTGCAAATCGGTATGGTCGGCGTGAA
>JANOVW010000208.1:0-3203 GCA_031417575.1 Rhodoferax sp.
GCGTCGCGCCCAGGCTCATTGAAAATCTGCACGCCGTGCTCCAGTGGATAAATACATACCATGGTAACGAATCGCGGTGTACCGCTGGGCAGAAATTTCAGCCGCACCTGGTCAATGCCCATTGAACCCCATAGGACGCACGATCAACCCATCCACAAATTACCGCAGCGACCCCGATTGCCTGGAGCGTTTTCTGGCCTTGCGCCCTGCTGCGCTGCACTTTGCCATGGAAGCCAGCGCGCGCGCCTTCCCACAGGTGTTTGTGCGCTTTGGTGCGCGCGGGCGTGAAGCCTGTGCCGAGGACATGGCTTACCACCTGGACTTTCTTCGCCCTACGCTGGAAACGGGCGACGTAGCACCATTTCTGGCCTACCTGGCGTGGTTGTCACAGGTTTTGCGCAGCCGCAGCGTACCCACCGAGTCGTTGTCGCAATCCTTGGGCGATTTTTCCACTTTTTTTGCGCAAGAACTCGGCGCGGATGCGGCACCCGTATTGGCGGCCGTGGCGGCAGGCCAGCAAGCGTTGCAGGGCGGCATGCCCCCACCGGCCTATGACCAGCCCTGCCCCACACCGTGGGCCGAGAGTATGTCCTTTTGCGATGCTGCCTTGCAGGGCCAGCGCAAGCTGGCGGCCGCGCTGTTTGGTACAGCTTTTGAACGGGCCGGGTCGCTGGCGCAAGCGTCCGTCCATGTGATCCAGCCGGCGCTGTATGACGTGGGACGACGCTGGCAAACCAATCAGGTGTCGGTGGCACAGGAGCACATGGCGTCAGCCCTGTCGCAGACATTGCTGGCCCAGGCCATGGGCCGCGCGATCGTGGCGCCCGACAATGGCCAGCGGGCGTTGTTTGCCTGCGTACCAGGGAATCACCACACCATTGGACTGCGCATGGTGGCAGACGCGTTTGAGCTGGACGGCTGGTCGGCAGACTACCTGGGCGCCAATACGCCAACCAGCGCCCTGCTTGCCCAAGTGGGCTCTAGCCGCCCGCAACTGGTGGGGCTGTCGGCGTCTCTGCCACAGCAGTTGCGCAGTTTGCGCGAGTGCATTGCCGCGTTGCAATCGTCGCTGGGTGATGCGTGCCCGCGCATCGCCGTTGGCGGGCTGGTGTTCAACCAATTCCCGCAACTGGCGTCCGCCTTGGGGGTTGAACTGCTGGGAACCGATGCCTACAGTGCGGTGAACCAACTGCAAACTGCCACGTAAATTTGCGACGGTAGCGCGCCACCTATTGGATACGCATAGGCTTCCCATGTGGAAGTCCATTGAGCGGAATGCTTTGATGACTTCCAGCCCGAACGATGGGAATCGATGAAAGCAACAGCGCATTGGCGGGAGGTCATACGTTGCGCAAGTTCTTGTGCTGTTGCATGCCGCTTGGCCTGCTTGTCTTCTTTTGCCGGTTTGATTCGGTCACGCTCTGCAAGTGGGTCGATGCCTTCGTCCAGTCCTGCGCGAATCTTGCGAGCACTCTTTGTTACCATTGGATGGCGGCTGATCGCGGCAAACAGCAGGTGCTGGTTTTTTTTAACAGGCCTTTGGTTTTTGCGCGCCAGCAATGTTGAGTGTGAAGTCAGTTCGTGATTTGTACTCGCAAGCGAATTGAGGTAACCTTCCAGCCTTCGTTCGTTAAATGAGTGGCTAGTGTCGGCAACAGCTGGCGTATTTTTGCTGCGCTTGCATTGTTATCGACCAGCAAACACCATGTGCCGCCGTCAATCGGCCCCGCCTTGAGAGACGCGCGCAATGCAGCGGGAATGATGTTTTCAACGGCTTTGAGACGTGCAGACGATTCGCGGGTAAGTTCAGCCAGTTTTGCGAAGGATGGCGTTTCTCCTGCAGCTTGCAGGAGGGTAAGGCTTCTGTGGCTTTGAGCCATGTGTGAGTCGTTTAAAAATGAAAGTGATTGCCAATGCAATTGATTATCACGGACGCATGGCTTGCCAAAACACGTGCAGTACAGTTGTCCGGGCGACGATTGCTGGCCGCTTTTGTATTGCTTTCTGCGGTTATATCGATAGTTGCAGCAGGAATTTACCACTGGGTTTTTTTAAAGGGAGCCCGTGAAGGGTGGCCTGTCATTGGCAGCTTTGTCAGGCTGTTGGTTAAAGACGAATTCGCGCAACGGGACCGGTATTTGCGCGAAAACCTGGACGTCATGGCCAAAAAAATCGGTGAAATGCAGGCTAAATTGACCCAACTGGAGTCCCTGGGTGAGCGGGTTTCAGGTTTGGCGGGAATCAATCCAGCCGAGATCAAAGCGGTACCAGGCCGCGGTGGGTTATTGCTGCGTGACCGAGCGATGTCTCTTGAAGATATCCAAAACGAGATTGGCGCGCTCTCTGGCAGCATGCAGCAGCGAAATGATGCCCTGGCAAAACTTGAAGCCGATCTGTTTGAGCGAAAGATGCGCAATATGTTGGTGCCAACCCAGCATCCGGTTGAAGGCTCCAACTTGGGCTCGCATTTTGGCTGGCGTGTCGACCCTTTCACCGGCCATTCTGCGCTGCATGCGGGTTTGGATTTTCAGGCCGATCCCGGAACCAAAATAGTAGCCGCAGCCGGTGGTGTTGTGGTCACTCAGGAGTGGCATCCAGGCTATGGCAACCTGGTTGAAATTGACCATGGCAAGGATGTGGTTACCCGTTACGCCCATTCGTCTCATGTGTTTGTCAAAAAAGGGGATCTGGTCAGACGTGGGCAGAAAATAGCAGAAGTCGGGTCTACCGGGCGATCCACGGGCCCCCATTTGCATTTTGAAGTGTTGGTTCAGGGGTTGCCACATGATCCGCTGGTTTTCTTGCAAGCGGGTGATGATGCAGTCCGGCAATTGGCAAGAGCGGAAGGGGTGGCAGCAAAGCCAAGCGCCAGAACAAATTCAGGGCAAACCGGCAAAGCTACCGCCAAAAGTATTGCGGGTTTGACACGCTGAATCGATGCCGACAAACGGTTGCGTTGATCGGCGCAAACGTGGTGCCCTGCGGTACCGATGCGCGGCTGGACTTTCGCCTGCGTCTAGCGACTAAAATAGAAGGTTACGTCGATCCGGCAAGAAGTTTGAGACATGCTTGACTTTTGTCCGACAGATCCCATATCCACTAGACAATTTAAGGTACAGCGCCTGGTGGGTCAGACATCTGGTTTGGCCCCCACAGCGTGATTTCATGGCTAATAACTTTTTGACCCGAATTTTTGGCAGCCG
>JANOVW010000209.1:0-2222 GCA_031417575.1 Rhodoferax sp.
GGCAAAGCCACGGCACAACCGGGCGCGGCAATTCGGTAATGGCAACCCAAGGCCAACTCCAGCCCGCCGCCCATGGCGATGGTGTGCATGGCGGCCACAACAGGCTTGCCCGAATATTCACAGGCCAGGATGACGCTGAGCAGGTTGGGCTCTTTCAAAGCCAACGGCGAGTTGAATTCCTTGATGTCTGCCCCGCCCGAAAACGCTTTGCCGCCACCGGTAAGCACAATGGCCTTCACAGCTGCATCGGCATTGGCTTTGGCCAGGCCGTCGGCAATGCCGGCGCGGGTGGCATAACCCAGGCCGTTCACGGGTGGGTTGGCCAGGGTGATGATGGTGACGTCGCCGTTCACGGTGTAAGTTGCAGTCATGAATAATTCCTCGGAAAAATAAAGGGACCCCCAACCGGGGTTCAGTTGTACCGTCCAGCGGCGATGGTACTGAATAAAAAAGAACGGTCGTGCGTTTTTCGTCCCGCCTTGTCACGGCTGGGACATTTTGACTACAACCCAGGCAACTTGTAGTCTTTCAGAATCTCGCGCAACTTCATCTTCTGCATCTTGCCGGTAGCACCCAGCGGAATGGCATCGACAAACACAACGTCGTCCGGAATCTGCCATTTGGCGGTTTTTCCGTCAAAAAAGGCGATCAGTTCGTCGCGCGTCACTTCCATACCGGGCTTTTTGACCACCGCAATGATGGGCCGTTCGTCCCACTTGGGGTGACGCATGCCCACACAGGCAGCCATTGCGACAGCCGGGTGCGCCATCGCGATGTTTTCCACGTCGATCGAGCTGATCCATTCGCCGCCGGACTTGATCACGTCTTTGCTGCGGTCGGTGATCTGCAAAAAGCCTTCGGCATCGATGGTTGCCACGTCGCCGGTGGGGAACCAGCCGCCCGCCACCAGCGGCGAGCCGCCCTCTTGTTTGAAATACCGGTCGATGATCCAGGGGCCCTTGACCAGCAAATCGCCTGATGTTTTGCCATCCCACGGGAGTTCCTTGCCGGTGTCGGGGCTGACAATTTTCATGTCAACGCCAAACACGGCGCGACCTTGCTTGAGCCGGATTCTGGTTTTTTCCTCGGGCGAAAGGCTTTCGTGGCTGTTCTTGAGCACGCAGACGGTGCCCAGTGGTGACATTTCGGTCATGCCCCAGGCGTGCAACACATCGACGTTGTAATCGTTATTGAAAGTGGCCATCATGGCGGGTGGGCAGGCGCTGCCGCCGATGACCGTACGGTTGAGTTTGCTGAATTTCAAGCCGGCGGGCTTCATGTGGCTCAGCATCATTTGCCACACCGTAGGCACACCGGCAGCAAAAGTAACGCCTTCGGATTCGATCAGTTCGTAGACCGATTTGCCGTCCAGCGCCGCACCAGGGAAGACCAGTTTGGCACCGGTCATCGCGGCGGTGTAAGGGATGCCCCAGGCATTGACGTGGAACATCGGTACCACGGGCAGAATCGAATCCTTGGCGCTGATGCACATCACGTCAGGCATGCCGGCTGCATAGGCGTGCAGCAGTGTCGAGCGGTGGCTGTACAACGCTGCCTTGGGGTTGCCAGTGGTGCCGCTGGTGTAGCACATGCTCGAAGCCGAATTTTCATCAAACTGCGGCCAGGCGTAGGTGGTTGGCTGCCTGCCAATCCAGGCTTCGTAATTCACCAATCCGGGGATGCCGGTATCCGCAGGCAAAGCGGCTGCATCGCACAACGCCACAAAGTGTTTGATGGTGGTGCAGCGCGCATGCACCGCCTTGACGATGGGCAAAAAGCTCATGTCAAAACACAGCACCGAGTCTTCGGCGTGGTTGGCGTTCCAGACGATCTGGTCGGGGTGCAGGCGCGGGTTCAAGGTATGCAGCACGCGGCCTGAACCGCTCACGCCAAAGTACAACTCCAGATGGCGGTAGCCGTTCCAGGCCAGGGTTGCAACGCGATCGCTGAAGCCCAGCTGCATACCATCCAGCGCGTTCGCCACCTGGCGGCTGCGGCGGGCAACCTGTGCGTAGTTGCTGCGGTGAATATCACCTTCGACCCGGCGGGAAATGATTTCGCCATCGCCGTGGTGGCGTTCGGCAAACTCGATCAGGCTGGAAATCAGCAGATTGTGTTGTTGCATTAACCCTTGCATGTCTCGGCTCCAAATGTTGGTTTGTGTGGGCTGGAAGTGCCCATTGGCAAAGCCTACAGAATACCCGATACGTGCAGGTTAAAAC
>JANOVW010000210.1:0-1652 GCA_031417575.1 Rhodoferax sp.
TTACGCGGCCAGCAAGGGCGCGATTGACACCTTTACCGTGGGCCTGGCCAAAGAGGTGGCCACCGAGGGCATTCGCGTCAACGCGGTGCGCCCCGGCATCATCGACACCGAGATCCACGCCAGCGGCGGCGAGCCCGACCGGGTGCGCCAGCTCACCCATCTCATCCCGGTGCAGCGCCCCGGCAGCGCGATGGAAGTGGCGCAAGCCATCGTCTGGCTGATGGGCGATGAGTCGAGTTATTGCACGGGCACGTTCATCGACGTATCCGGGGGCCGTTAGATGGACTACAAACCCCTCATCACCTTGTTGGCCATCGTCAACCCGCTGGCCATCGTGCCATTCTTCATTCACTACACGCAAGGTTTCACGCCCCAGCAGCGCCGCCGCACCATTTTTATCTCCAGCTTCAGCGCGTTTCTGGTCATCGCCATCAGCGCGTTGGCGGGTTTGCATATTCTGGATTTTTTCGGCATTTCGTTGGCCAGTTTTCAGGTGGGGGGTGGCATGTTGTTGCTCACCTCCGCCTTGGCCATGCTGAACGCGCAACCCGCTGAAACGCGCTCCAACGCATCTGAAATCCAGGAAACCGCCGAGCGCAGCGCCGAGCGCGCCAGCATCGCCGTGGTGCCGCTCACCATCCCGCTGCTCACCGGCCCGGCCACCATGTCGACCGTGGTGATCTATGCCGAAAAGGCCAAAGACTTTTTGCAAATGGCCACGTTGATCGGTTACGGTTTGGTGGTGGCCATTGCTACCGTGTTGTGTTTTGCTGCTGCCCAGCCGATTGCGCGGTTTTTGGGCAAGACCGGTATTAACGTGATGACGCGGTTGATGGGGCTGATATTGGCTGCACTGGCGGTGGAGGTGATGTCGGATGGGTTGGTGAAGTTGTTTCCGGTTTTGGCGCGGGGTTTGTAAGGCCGTGCCCCGTTTTGCGGGCTTGGGGTGCCTTGGCCAACCTAAAACCGGGTTCCTCAGTCTCCCGATGGTGGCGGCTTGCCCCCGGGGCCGGGAACCAGGCGCGTGCGAAGCTTCGCATCCAGGCCAGGGGTCGCACGCATGTCGGTGTCGACCAAGCCAGCGTCGATGTCGCGCTTGGCCTGGATCATCACGGGGTCGGGTTCAACGGCAGTGCTGGCACCCGATTGGTCGCGTTCGTGAGGCAGGAGCAATCCTTCGGGCGAAAGTGGCGCTTTGACGCCACCCGGCGGTATGCCCGGCGAGCGTTCGACAGACGCAGCACCCGGCTCGACCTCTTCAGGGCGATCGTCGTTCGGGAGATGGGCCTTGGGAAGCAGGACGTGATGCATGGCGTAGGCGCCTGAAAAAGGTGGGACCATTAATGCGCGCGGGCATACCGGCACCATGGCCCGGGTGGCTGACGGAGGCGGTCTGTGACCGCCGCAAGCACCGCCCGGTTCCAACCCATGCCGATGTGGCTGCCTTTGACTTCGATGTCATCCACGAGCTGCGAACCTTTGCCGTGGCGACAGGTCTGCCACGCCACCACACCATCGGTGCGGCTGTAGATTGAGGTGGTGCGCATCGGTGGAGGTGTCCGCAGGCGCCGGCTCAGCGCCGGGTCGATTGCCGTCGAATTGCCACCCAGCAAGCGAAACAGCCAGCCTGCGTTGGTATGGTCGGCCTCTGA